>JBBRUM010000181.1:0-7253 GCA_038247815.1 Tepidisphaerales bacterium
ACCGCCCCCGGCGGCAACGCCACCTTCGTCGCCCACTCCAGCGTCAGCACCCCCACCAGTTCGCCCTGCCGCCGCATCGGAACCGCCAGCACAGAGTTGCCCGCCTGCGACCTCGAAAATGCGGCCGCCTCCCGCGTCACATTCTGCGTCGACGGATCGCCCACCTCCGGCGTCGGATTGAAGTACACCGGCTCGTCCTGGTCCGCCGCCTCTTCCATCACGTTCTGCAACTGCTGGATCAGGTCCTGCCGCTTGTCAAAATTCTCCGTGTGCGACAACGCCTTGACCTTGATGTTCACGCCCTTCAGCCAGCCCAGCGCCACCCGCACCGCGCCCGTCCTCTGGGCGAACGCGTTGCACAAGTTCGCAGCCGACTGCAGAAAGTTCTCCGCAGACCCCACCGCCGCCGCGTACTGCAGCACGTCTTGGTGCGTCTGCGCAAGTTGCAACGCCTGCTCGCTCTTCCGCCGCAACATGTAAAAATCGAAATACCCCGCCACCAGCTGCATGCTCACCAGCCGCTGCTGCGCCCGCTCGACGTCGCGGCACCGCGTAATCACCGCGCTCACCGCCACCACCCCGCCCTCGCTCCGCAACAGCGTCACCAGACAAAACTGCGCCTCGTCGTCCCCTTCACCGGCCGCTATCTCGATCGCCCCGTCGCGGTTCTGCTGCACGCACGGAAACACAAGCTCCTTAAACGCCGAAATCGCCTGCGTCCGAACCTCTTCATCCGCCCCGTCCGGCCTAACGTGCGCGGCCAGATCAAGAATGAACCCCGCCTGCTCACCCCGCTGAATCACAAACGCCGCCGCCTCCGTCCCCGCCACCACCACCGCCTGCGTCGTGATCAGGTCGTGCAAAAAAGACGGAAGGTCCGGACTGGGCGCGAGCAACCGCGAAACCAGCCTCGACCGCTGAATCTGCTGATTCTGGTCCTTCTCAGACGTGCCACTGCTTACCTGCGACGAATCCATCATGCCGGTTCTCATAGCTGCTTCCACTCAACGACCGTCCGCACAAATCCGCCTCTCGCCGCCGCCCATCTCGCCCCTATCTCACCGCCGTCGACTTGCCCCCCACCTCCGCCATCACCGTCACCCCCAGCCCCGACGGAAGCTCATTCTCATTGGGCAACTCCAACCGCACCAGCCGCTGCTCGCTCCCCGCATCCGCCACCGGCGACAACATAATCACTCTCCCCTTAGTCACCTCGTCAGTGTCCTTGTACCGAACTTCAAGCTCGTCCCCCACCTTCAGCTTCAGCGTCACCCGCGTCGGCAGAAACACGTTCACCCACACCGGCGTGTTGTCCACCAGCGTCAGCGCAAACCGCTGCACTTCCGGCGTCTCCCCCGGCTTGAGGTCGATCTTCTCCACCACCCCGTCAAAAGGAGCCGTCAGCGTCATCTGCTCGACCCTCACCCCCTGCCGCAACGCCTCGAGTTCCTTCTGCCTCCGCGTCATCTTTTCGACGTCCACTTGGATCTCGCGGATCAACACATTGACCTTCGCCTCCTCGACCTCCAACATGCTCGACCCACCTTCCGGCCGCGACTTAACCTTCCGCTCGAGCTCCACCCGCTTCTGCTCCAAGTCAGCCTGCGCGGCGTTGATTTTCAACTCGCTCTTCCCCTCCATCTCCAACGCCTCGAACAAGTGCCTGTCCGCCCGATCGTCCAGTCGAATCAGCACATCCCCCTTCTTCACCACATCCCCCTCCTTCACAATGACGTCCAACACCACCCCCTGCGCGGCAAAGTTCACCCGCGACCGGATCGACGGCTCGGTGTGCCCCTCGTACCCGCGCATCGTCCCCTCACCCGTCGCCGGCCCGATTCTTGAAGCGCCCACCGACACGGCAACCACCGACAAAACACACGCGACCAGCGCCATCCGACCCATCAAACGGTCCATCGAAACCTCCAAAACTTCCGACTCGTTACCGACAACAACCAAACCCAACGACGCCACCGGCACCCCAATCGTTCCGTTACTCAATCATATGATCGACCCGTACATCCCGCACTGCCAACCCAATTTATCACTTTCCTATCCCAAGACCTCGATATACGTACTTCCTACCCAAACCCCACTTCCCCCAACTCATCTTCGTCCAACCCGAAGTAGTGCCCCAGCTCGTGCAAGACAGTGATTCGAACTTCCCGCACCAATTCCCCCTCCGAATCACAGGCGATTTCACAATCTTCCTTAAAAATCAAGATCTTGTCCGGAAGCCGCCCTGAATCACTCACCGACCTCTCCGTCAGGGGAACACCGATATACAGGCCCAACAGCAGCTCGTCCTCCCCAAGTCCTACGTCTGCCAACTCCTCCCGGGTCGGTCGGTCTCGGATTTCCATCGCAACTTCGTCCAACGCCCGCGCGAACTCCTCCGGAAGGTCCGCCAGCGCCTTCTCCACCAATCTCGCAAACTCCGCCTTGGACACGTGGTGCGCCATCGCCCCAGTCTAGACTCGGTCCATGCGACTTCTTCTCCTACTTTCCTTCGTTGTCTCCCTCGTCGGTTGCGGCAACCCGTCCTTCCTCGTTACCCCGGTTTACCCCTCAGCCAACCTCCGGGAGATCACCGTCGAATCGCCACCCAAAGACGCCAGAGGTCGCGGTGGCAAGATCGCCATCATCGAGCTCGACGGCGTCATTCTTAATGCACGCACCGGCGGGCTGCTCCAGGCACAGGAAAACCCAGTCAACCGTTTCGTCGAGTCCCTCAACCTCGCAGCCGAAGACCCTGCCGTCCACGCCGTCGTCCTCCGGATCAACTCCCCCGGCGGCGGCGTCACCGCTTCGGACACGCTCCATAACGAAGTCCGCCGGTTCCGGGAAAAAACACAAAAACCCGTCATCGCCTCCATTCAAGATCTGGGCGCCTCCGGGGGTTACTACATCGCCTGCGCAGCCGACACCATCCTCGCCCAACCCACCTCCGTCGTCGGCTCGGTCGGCGTGATCTTCCAAACCATTAACGTCGCCGGAACCATGTCGCGCATCGGCGTCACCTCCGACGCCATCAAGTCCGGACCGAACAAAGACGCCGGTTCGCCGTTCCGCAGCATGACCGCCGACGAACGTCAAATCTTCCAATCCATGATCGACGACTTCTACAGCCGGTTTAAAACCATCGTCCGCACCCGCCCGGGCGACCGCCACATCAAAGACGAAGCCCTCGCCTTCGACGGCCGCGTCATGCCCGGCGACCGCGCCGTCGAACTCGGCTTGGCCGACCAAATCGGCAACCTCCGCGACGCCATCGCCCTGGCCCGCAAGCTGGGCAACGCCCCCCGCGCCGTCGCCGTCATGTACAAGCTCCCCTTCTCCGAGCAGGGCTCGATCTACGCCACCTCCCCCGCCCCCGCACCGTCCGCCAACACCTGGACGCTCAAGGTCCCGGGGATGACCGAGCTACCCCCCGGCTTTTACTACCTCTGGCAGCCCTGAACCGCGCCGACGACGCGGCGCCGCTCCGCGCTTACACTTCGGGTAACCCCCGGCCACCACGCCGGAAACATTCCCGACCGCAGCGAAAGGCCCACCCCATGCTCTCGTCGCTGTTCCGGCGCAAGCCCGTTCCGGCCGCCCCCGCGTCCTCGAACGGCGCCACCTCCGGCACGCCCGTCCACTCCACCGACCTCGAACCCCGCACACTCGAGATCGGCCGCGAACTCCTCTCCCTCGCCCGCGCCAACCAAGCCGGCTTGCTCAGTAAGCAGTTCTGGCAGGACAAGCTCATGAACTGGTCCATGAAGGACCCCCAGTTTAAGATCCAGCTTTTCCGGTTCGTCGACACCTTCCCCGCCCTTCGCGACCCCGACGCCGTCCACGAACACCTCGTCGACTACCTCTCCCAGCCGGGCCTCACCCTCCCCCCCGGCCTCTCCCTCGGCTTGGCGGCGGGCGGCTTGGCCAAGGGACTTCTCACCCGCACCGTCACCTCCCAAATCCAGACGATGGCCGCCAACTTCATCGCCGGCACAGACGCGATATCGGCCCTGCCCGTCCTCCGCAACCGCTGGGACCGCTCGATCGCCTTCTCCGTCGACCTGCTCGGCGAAGCCTGCGTTTCCCAGCTCGAAGTCGACGAATACCGCCGCCGTTACCTCGACCTCGTCGAAACCCTCCCCGCCCGCGTCGCCGCCTTCCCCGCCAGCGCGCTGCTCGAAACCGACCACCTCGGCCCGGTCCCCCGCACGAACGTCTCGATCAAGATCTCCGCCCTCTCGGCAAAGACCGACCCCATCGACTTCGAAGGCTCGCTCAACCAAACCCTCGAATCCATCCTCCCCATCCTCCTCTCAGCCAAGAAGCACGGCGTGCTCGTCAACTTCGACATGGAGCACCACGCCCTCAAAGATCTCACGCTCGAGCTGTTCATACGCTGCTGCGAGCGCGTCGACTTCCACGCGGGCATCGCCATGCAGGCCTACCTCCGCTCCGGCGACGCCGACGCCAAACGCATCATCGACTGGTCCCGCCGCACGGGCCGGATCGTCACCGTTCGCCTCGTCAAAGGCGCGTACTGGGACTTTGAAACCATCCACGCCGACCAGCAAGGCTGGCCCTGCCCCGTCTGGGCCGCCAAGCGCGACACCGACGCCTGCTTCGAGCGCATGTCGGCTTCCTTCATCGCCGCCCTCCCCACCTCCGCCGGCCAGGGGGGAACAAAGCTCGCCTTAGGCAGCCACAACCTTCGCTCCATCGCGGCATCTCTCTCCCAGCTCCAAGCGCGTGGCCTCCCCCCCGCCGCCATCGAGTTGCAGATGCTCCACGGCATGGCGGATGCGCTCAAGTCCGTCGCGGTCGACCGGAGTTTGCGTCTTCGCGAGTACGTTCCGGTGGGGCAGATGATCCCGGGGATGGCGTATCTCGTGCGGCGGCTGCTCGAGAACACGAGCAACGAGAGCTGGCTTCGCGCCGGGTTCCTCGACGACGCATCCGAATCCACCCTCCTCGCCTCTCCCCACGCCGCTGCCACCCCCGACACCACCCCCGCCGCCCGCGCCCGCCGCCACCAGCTCACCCCCCTCACCTTCAACGTGCCCGGCGTCGACCTCCCCTTCTCCTCCGAACCCCTCCGCGACTTCTCCGACGCCGCGCAGCGCGCCGCCTTCGCCGCCGCCATCGCCACCACCACCTTCCCTGACGTCCCCATTTCCGCCACCCCTGCCGACACCGACCGCGCCCTCGCCACGGCCGCCGAGCTCTTCCCCACCTTCCGCCATTCCGACCCCGCCGCCCGCGCCCGCGTGCTTCTCGGCGCCGCCAACCTCCTCCGCGCCCACCGCGACGCACTCTCCGCCCTCATCGTCCGCGAGAACGGCAAAAACTGGCGCAACGCCGACGCCGACGTCGCCGAAGCCATCGACTTCTGCGACTATTACGCCCGAACAGCACTCGACCTCTTCACCCCCCGCCGCCTCGGCAGATACACCGGGGAACTCAACGAAGTCCTCCACGAACCCCGTGGCGTCTGCGTCGTCATCCCCCCGTGGAACTTCCCCCTCGCCATCGCAGCCGGGATGGTGGTCGCCGCACTCGTCACCGGAAACACCGTCATCCTCAAGCCCGCCGAGCAAACCCCCGCCATCGCCCGCCGCCTCGTCGACCTGCTGCACACCGCCCTCGCTGCCGAAAACCTCCCCGTCGCCGCCGTGCAGTTCCTCCCCGGCCAGGGCGAAACCGTCGGCGCATACCTCGTGCGCGATCCCCGCGTAAGCGTCATCGCCTTCACCGGCTCGCGCGACGTCGGGCTGGACATTCTCACCGCCGCCGCGCCACAGTCCCCTTTCTCCCCCGGCTTTTCCGCCCCCGCCGAGCTAAAGCACGTCGTCTGCGAAATGGGCGGCAAGAACGCCATCATCGTCGACACCTCCGCCGACCTCGATGAAGCCGTCCTGGGCGTGCGCGACTCGGCCTTCGGCTTCTCCGGCCAAAAGTGCTCGGCTTGCTCCCGGGTCATCGTCGTCGGCAACCTGCACGACGCCTTCCTCGCCCGCCTCGTCGAGTCCTCCCGCACCCTCGTCGTCGGCGACCCCGCCCACCCCGGCACCGACCTCGGCCCCGTCATCGACGCCGCCGCAGCCGACAAAATCCTCCACTACATCCATCTCGGCCAATCCGAAGGCAAACCCGAACTCGCCGTCCTCCGTCCCGACCTCGGCAAACGCTACATCGGCCCCCACATCTTCTCCACCATCCAGCCGCACCACCGCCTCTTCACCGACGAAATCTTCGGCCCCGTTCTCTCCGTCGTCCGCGCGACAGACTTCGCCCACGCCCTAACGCTCGCCAACCAGTCCCCCTACAAACTCACCGGCGGCGTCTACTCCCGCAAACCCGCCCACCTCGCCCTGGCCCGCAAGCTTTTCAGCGTCGGAAACCTCTACCTCAACCGCCCCATCACCGGCGCACTCGTTGCCCGCCAACCCTTCGGCGGTTTCGGCTTGTCCGGCACTGGAACCAAAGCCGGCGGCGCCGACTACCTCCGCCACTTCACCCACGCCCGCGTCGTCACCGAAAACACCATGCGCCGCGGTTTCGCACCGGAGGACTGAACCCCCGGAACCGTTCTTTGGCTGACGCCCTCGCGATGGTGCGGGGTCGGGGTGCAAATTTACGTCGCGCCGTGGACGCCACCCGACCGCATCGGCATGATGGAGCGGAGATGATCAGCGTCACCTGTACCGCCTGCAAAACTCACCTCGAAGTCGACGACGCTTTCGCAGGCGGTGTCTGTAGGTGCTCCTCCTGTGGCGCAATCCAAACCGTCCCCAACGCCGCCCAGCCCGGCGCTCCCGCCAGTGGAAAAACCCTCTTCCGCAAGAAAGGCCAAGCCGTCGTCGGCTCGGGCTTGGACGAACTCGCCCAAGTCGTCGCCTCCTCCGGACTCGGTGCCTCCCGCCTCAAGCGCGGTCCATCGCCCACCCTCCCCTTCGACGCCGAGGTCGCGTCTGCCAAATCAAGTCGCAAACTTTGGATGCTCATCGCCTCCATCGCCGCCGGAATGGTCGCCGGGGGCATTTTCTTCTTCGCCTTCCCCACGCCAGCGCCAACCCCCTCGCCCAACGCCGCTGCCCAGCCCGACAAGCCCGGCGGCCCGGTCATGCTCGCCTCCCTCGACCTCACCCGCCACAACTCCGTCGTCTTCCTCATCGACCGCGGCGCGTCGAGCTCCGAAGTCCTCTCCCCCCTCAAGCAAATCGTCACCCGTACGCTCTACCGCATGGGCAAAGACC
>JBBRUM010000182.1:0-7242 GCA_038247815.1 Tepidisphaerales bacterium
GAGACGGCTTCCCGGGCGCAACCCCGCCGAACTTGCTCGGCATGCACAGTCCAGCCGAGGTTGCAGCGGTGCGACACCCCGCGAACGATGTCCGACAGGTTGACATGGCCGACGAGCTTCCCGCCGCCGAGCAGGAACACGGCGCGTCGCATCCCGGTCCCCGCCCGGAGGTACTCGCCGGACCTGGCTAACTGGCGGTCGAAGTAGCCGTCAAGAGTTTTGCCGGGGAGGGTGGCGGGAGAGTAGTGCGCGAAGCGGGTTCGACTCGCGGTTTCGAGTTCGATGAACGCCGCGCGGTCGGGCTCGGCGAGTGGGCGAAGGACAAGCCGGGCCGTGGTCAGTTCAGGTTGAGAGGCGGGGGATTCACTTCACGCCGTGGGCGGCTTGGTAGAGGTTCCAGGTGAGGTGGATTTGGCCTTGGTGGTGGGCTTCATGCCAAGCGAGGAGGATGGCGGACTCGCCGACGGTGCGTTTGACGTTGTTGGGGAAGTCGATGGATTTTTCGAGGTCGGTGGTTTCGAGGTAGGCCTTGAAGGCGTAGAAGTGCTTTTCGAGGGCGGCGCGGATTTGGGCGAGGGTGTGGGGGTCGTTGTCGGCTGGGGTGCTACCGCCGGCGTAGGCGTCGCAGAGGGCGGGGTCGGCCGGGGCGGGGTTGCCGCGGAGGCGCGTGTTGACGTATCGGTCGTGTGTGGCGGCGCAGTGCAGCGCCTGCCAGGCGATGTGCGCCCTGCCCGGACCGGGGCGCCAAGCGAGCACGGAGGCGAGGTCCCGTCCCGATTTTTCGATTTCGTCGAGGGAGGCGAGCAGGCGGACGCGGGAGAACTCGAGCACCGAGAGAAGCGTGTGGCGGTCAGTCATGGTCGCCATCATAGTGTGGCGACAGCGTCGGGATCGCCGTGATTGTCGCCCCGGCGACCTCGGACGCAGCCAAAACAATAACCCCGGGGGCCACCAGAGTGGCCCCCGGGGCGGAGGGGAGAGAGAAAACCGTGTTTGTTTCGCAACAGCTTCTAGTTACTAATACGTAAGGAATCGGCCCAGGGTTCACCCGTTCTTGAGTGAAAATGGGGCAGTTTTCCTCTGTGAGGTGTTTCACTGATCGGGGCGCGCGGATCGGTCCGGGGGGAGGGGGTGTGGGGGAGCAAAGGTGCAGGAGCAAGGCTGGTGAGGTCAGGTCGGTGGCTGGTCGGCTGGAGAACCCGGCGACTGGGGACCAAGCGTGGCGGGCGGTCGCGAGCGCCAGTTGGCGATCGAGCCCTTGAGTGTGTTCAGCAGTCGCGGCGCGGTCGGTGCCGAGACGATGACGCGGGACGCCACGACGCTTGTCGGGTAGAACCCGGCGATGAAATCGAAGCAGAACTCGGTGGCCGAGTGGGAGATCATCACCGAATTGGCGTAAGCGCCGGGGAGGAGGTCGTCGGGGAGCTTGAAGTTCTGGTAGATCTCCTCGATGGTCGGCTTGGGTGGTGGCGGGGGGGGCACGACGGGGGTCGGGGTGACGGGTAGGGCACCGAAGTTTTGCTGGTACAAGCTCAGATTGTGCTCGAGCGCCGAGGTGAACTCGGTCATCGTCGCCGGGACCATGATCACCCGCCCCACCACCTGATACGGCCGCGACAAGCCATAGAGGAAGTCGATGCAGAACTCCTTGGGGGAATCCAGCACGAGTTGCCCGGTGGAGAACACGCCGCGGGCGACCCTCTCGGGAACGCGTGCGGATACGGGCTGATGCTGCACGCGCTGCGAGATCGGCTTGTCGTCGTCGCCGCGGGGGGAGATGGGATGGTTGGTGAGGTCGGACATGGTTGGGTTGCTCAGAAAGGTAGGAGGCGAACACGGCCCTTGGATCGGTCGATGATCGGTACGGCGCCCGAATTGAGTTCTTCTTCCGTCGCCCCGAGGTGCGCAACGACCCTTGTTCCGATCATCTCCGGAATGAATAGGCCAGATCGAAGCAGCACGACGCTGGGTGCAGTTCCCCGATTGATCCTCAGTGGGTCGATGAAACCTATATCACTCTTGAAGACGGTGAAACCTTCGAGTGTTACGTGGTTCAGCATCATCTCGTCGGATGCACCCGGACTTCCCACTGACGACCAGTGGACTGCATCGATGCCACGGACAAGAAAGAACTCGACCCAAGCGAGCGGCAGGTTCATGTCCACCAGGGTCTTCAAGGTGCCACCAACGGAATCTCGCACCCCTGTAAGACGATCGCAGCGTACTTGAGCGCTTCAGTGATGTCTTCGTCCGCGATGTACGGGTAGTGGGCGAGCAATTGCTCGCGCGAAACTCCCTCGGCGGTGTGAGAGGCGATCATCGAGACCGTCACTCTCATGCCTCGCATGCAGGCTTGTCCACCCATTACAGCTGGATTAAATGTAAATCGATCAAGTCTCACGTCGCTGAGTATATCACCTCGCCACCCCTCGGAGTCTTTTGACCCAGCCCTCCAAATCGCGGGGAAAGGGCGAGGCGAACTCCTTGGTTTCCCCGGTCGTGGGGTGGGTGAACCGGAGGTGGTGCGAGTGGAGAGCGTGGCGGGCGGGGGCGGTGGCGTCGGGAGGTGGGGCGAGGGGGGAGAGGTAGACCTTCTCGCCGGCGAGGGGGTGGCCGAGTTCGGAAAGGTGGATGCGGATCTGGTGCGTGCGGCCGGTTTCAAGTTGGCATTCCACGAGCGTGTAGCCCGCGAGCTGTTCCACCGGGCGCACGTGGGTCAGGGCGCGTTGGGCGCCGGCTGACTCTGCCGCCTTGCCCTTCGGGCTGGATCCCCGCAAGCCGTCGCCGCGATCGCGGAGGATCCACGACTCGATCGTGCGGGGTTCGCGAAGTTGGCCGACGACCACGGCGAGGTACTTGCGTTCGACGGCGTGGCGGGCGAAGTCACGCTCGAGGGCGTGCTCGGCTGGGGCGGAGAAGGCGAACATCATCAACCCGGAGGTCTCGCGGTCGAGGCGATGGACGGGGCGAAGCTCCGGCGACGTGGAGGGCAGCGGCGGGGGGGCGTGGTGGGTAGCCGGTACGGCGGCGTAGGCCGGGCCGGGCGGTGGCTTTCCGCCGGCGACTTTGCCGCGCATCAGCGGGTGGACCGGGGGCGGCGATCGCCGTGCGTCGGCGTGGGGCACCGGCCCGCGGCGCGGGTCTCGCCCGGCTAAGATGTGCGGTGCCTGCGATGCCGACCGCGACCTTTCCCGCACATACGCGTTGACTTTTTTCTGAAGCAGTTCCTCGAGGGTCGGCGCTTTGTCCTTGCGCTTCTGCGGCAGGTCGGTTTCCTCGCGGTGTCGCAGTGTGTTCAGGCCAGCCGGCTTCTCGATCACCACCAGGTCGCCGTCGATGTATCGGATGACGATGTCGTCCTCGGTCGGCAGCGGTGCGCGGGACTGCTCGTGGAGGTGCAGAACGTCTCCGACTTGCACTTTGCGGCCCTCGTCGACGCAGAGGTTGCCGTTGAGCATGACGTGCCGTTTGGCGATGAGGCGCTTGACCTCCGACCACGGCGTCTGCTCGCCGAGGATCTTGCGCAGCGCGGTCGCCAGCGTCTGGCCGTCGTTGGAGGGGCGGATGTGGATCGCGCGGGGCATGCGGTGTGGTGCAAAAAAGGGACAAGACGCGCCGGCCCATGGGGCTAGGGGGCTTCTTCGGCGATGAGTTCGTTGTCGTATTGTTCCTCGAGCTTGCGGACGCGCTTGCGGAGATCTTTGTCCTTCTCTACGGCTTCGGAGACTTTGAGCTCCCATTCGGTGCTGGCCCGGCGGAGCGAGGCGAGGTCGACTTCTATTCCCAGCACAGCCGCCATGCGCCGGGTGACGGCTTCAATGGAAACGGGGTTCTGTCCCTGCAGGTATCCCGGGATCTCAGCCGCCACCGAAATCATCTCCACTTTGTTCTTGGGCGCGAGGTAAAGCAGGTACGACGCGAAGGATCCGGGGCCTTCGTAGTCGGAGGGCTTGAGCGCGAACTTGGCGAGCAGGGGGAGGAGCTTCTTGCTTGAAACCGACCCGAACAGCCTCGGCTCGCGGGTGTGCGGCACCGTGCCCCCGAACGATCCGACGAAGAGGATCCGCGACACCTTGCAGGTGCGGATGATGTGGAAAATGCAGTCGCCGAACCCGGCCCAGTCGATGTTGGGTTCCTTGCCGGTGAAGAACAGCATGTTGTTGTTGGTGTCGAAATGAAAGGTGTTGATCGAGTCTTCGAAGGCCGTGATCAGCCCGCCCTCGTACTTCACCTCGGGGCGGAAAACGGCTGCGATTTCCATCGAGCCGGGGAAATTCTCGATGTAGAACCCCGGCGCGTCGATGTGGGCGACCTCGAGCAGCTCGCGCCCCTCCATGATCTGCCGCACCGTGCCCGTCGAGACCGCCCCACCATCCATCCAGCCGGTGAGCGCCACCAGCAGCGTCGACCCGGGCATGACCGGCAGTTCTTCCGTGACAATCAGCGACCGCGGCGTCGATTTGGGGGACTTTTTCACTGTCTAAGTGTAGGGGGCGTGGACGATGCGGAAGCACCCTGAACCGCCATCTCAGAGGGAGGCGGTCCAGGGCTTATCGCCGGGATTGGGCCTATCTGACGAGGTCGCCGGGGAGGAACCCTTCGAGTTTGCGGGCTCGGACGGGGTGTTGGAGTTTGCGGATGGCTTTGGCTTCGACTTGACGCACGCGCTCGCGGGTGACCTTGAAGATTCGGCCCACCTCCTCGAGTGTATAGGTGTAGCCGTCGCCGATTCCGTACCGGAGCTTGATGATCTCGCGCTCGCGGTAGGTGAGGGTTTTGAGGACCTGCTCGATCTTGTCCTTGAGCATCTCCTGCGTGGCGGATTCGACGGGGTTCTCGGCTTTCTCGTCTTCGATGAAGTCGCCGAAGTACGAGTCTTCCGATTCGCCCACGGGGCGGTCGAGGGAGATGGGGTGGCGGGAGATTTTCAGCACGCGGCGGGTCTCGGTGACCGACATCTTGGCCCGCTTGGCGATTTCTTCGATCGTCGGCTCGCGGCCGAGTTCCTGCATGAGGCTCTTGCTGATGTTGCGCAGCTTGGACATCGTCTCGATCATGTGCACGGGGATGCGGATCGTGCGGGCGTGGTCGGCGATGGCGCGGGTGATGGCTTGGCGGATCCACCACGTTGCGTAGGTGCTGAACTTGTACCCGCGGCGGTACTCGTACTTGTCGACCGCGCGCATGAGCCCGGTGTTGCCTTCCTGAATGATGTCAAGGAACGACAGCCCGCGGTTGCGGTACTTCTTGGCGATGGAAACGACCAGCCGCAGGTTGCCGCCGGAGAGCTTGCGCTTCGCGTCTTCGTACTTGAAAAATATCTTGCGAACGGCGGTGACCCGCTTATGCAGCGATTGCGCGTCTTCAAGGACCAAGTCTTGCAACCCGGCGAGCTCATCCCGGCAGACTTCCAGGTCCTCGCCCGGGTCGTCGATGGGTGACAGCTCGTCGATGCGGGTTTCGAGCTCGACCATCTTCTGCGAGATCGAGGCGAGCTTTTTCATCAGCGGCGCGACTTTGCTCGTGCGCAGAGAGAGCTCCTCGAGCAGGCGAACGGCGCGGCGGCGACGCCGGCGGATGGCGAGCTTCAGCTCCTCCTGTTCCTTCTTGGGCTTGGCGGCGGTGAGCGCTTCCCACTCGGTGCGGTTGCGGGAGAGCATCTGCCGGACGGACGTGAGGTTCGTGGGAATCCGCAAGCCGATGGTGCCCTTGTCGGCTTGGTTCTCGGCGGTCGAGATCTTCATCGTGCGGTCGAAGGGGAGCTCGCCGCTGTCGACCTGGTGGAGGATCTCGAGTGCGCCCTGCAGGCAGTAATCCGACTCGAGCACCTTCGAGCGGAAGATCTTGCGGGTGATCTCGATCTTCTTGGCCAGACCGATTTCCTGCTCGCGGGTAAGCAGGGGGATTTCGCCCATCTGGGTGAGGTACATCCGGACGGGGTCGTCGATTCGTTTGGTGGAGGCTTCGGCGAGCTCGGCTTCGAGGTTGAGGTCGATTTCCTCTTCCTCCTCCTGCTCGACTTCCTGCCCGTCGTCGGTGAAGACTTTGGGTTTGGCTTCGGGGGCGAGTGGTTTGGCGGGGGAGGCGATGAGCGTGGCGGAGACGGAGACCCTTCCCTCAGCCGAGGGTTTGAGTTCCGGCGCAACCACCGCGGCGGCGCGAGACTTTTTGGCGGTGAACTCCGCGATGTCCGAGTCGTCGATGAGCCGGATGCCCATTTCATCGATGACCATGAGCAGCGCATCGAGCTTTTCCGGCGAGACGAGCTCGTCGGGAAGCTTGGTGTTCATTTCGTCGTAGGTGAGGTATCCGCGGGCCTTGCCTGCATCGAGCAGGACGTTGAGACGGCGGACGACTTCCTCGGGAGAACCGGACCCGATCAGCGGGGTCATTTCCATAACGCAACCCAATCCCTCGCGCGGCGCACCCCACTGGAGAGTGGTTGAGTGGGGTACGATCCGTGCCTGTGGAAACTCACGGAGGTGAGCTTCCGGACATCCTTCCCACGCGGAGCCCGCCGGGCCAAGGTATCCCGGGGTCGTTCCCGGTCCCTGCAACGAGGCGAAGTTCGGTGGGGTTATGAATCGCCGCCGTCGTTCCACTGGCGTTGGAACTTCGCGAATAAATTCGCGGGCTTGGCGATTATTTGTCTACCGCGGGCCGAGTCGTCGGATGTCACCTTTTCCCATCCGCGCTTGCAGTTGCCGCAGTAACTCTTCCTGTTCCTTACCCTCCTGTCCGTTGTTGAGTGCCGTGCGAAGTCGAGCTTCTTCCAGTCGCCGCCGTTCGTCCGAGAAATACTGGAGTGCGGTATGCAGGGTAGTCTCCACGTCCTTCAGTTTCTCGGCGTCTTCAAAGAGATTGATCGCGGTTTGCCTGAGTGATTCGGGCAGATCGTTGAGCAACTCCGAGAAGTCCGGTTCACCCTCGTTGCGCTGGCGGTCCCAGTAAATGTCGGCGAGTTGCCGGCGACTGGGGTCGCTGAACAGTTCGGGTGAAACGCTTACTTGAAGATGTACCCAACGGGCCGGTTGGGCAAGAAGTATGCCAAGAATCCACCGTTCGGCGCGATAAACAGCCTCGGATTGGGGTGGTGGCGGTGATTCGGGGGATTCGGCGGGTTCGGAGGGCGCAGAATTTGCCGATGACTGTCCTCTCATTTGGGGGGTGGGGGGGTGTGGGGGGGAGAACGACGGGGTCGGCAAAGTCCGCGTTCGCGGCGCGAGCGGCGCGCCACGCTCC
>JBBRUM010000183.1:0-7231 GCA_038247815.1 Tepidisphaerales bacterium
CCTCCCCCAAGGCGTCGTCATCCGACTCACCCCCGGCGGCGCCGTCGACGGCAGCTTCGGGTCCCTCGGCGTGATCTCCGCGGCGTTCACCGCCGGCAGGCCCGGCGTCCTCCCCTTCCGCGACGGCCAGTCCGAACTCGCCTCCCTCCTGCTATTGACCGACCGCATCGTCGTCGGCGGATTCTCCGCCAACTCAGCCTCAACCGCCTCCCGCTTCGTCCTCGCCGGACTCTCCTATAACGGCCGCCTCGACACCCGCTTCGGCAACCGCGGCGTCTTCAACTCGCAACTCGGCTCAACCCTCGACCGCGTCACCACCCTCCTCGCCAACCCCAACGGCACCATCTACGCCGCCGGATCCCGCGGCAACGGCGCCAGCACCACCGCCGTCATCTTCCGCGTCACCCCAGCCGGCGCGATCGACCGAGGGTTCAACCGCGGCCAAGTCCTCCCCCTCAACACCAACACCACCTTCGGCACCGCCAGCTCCCTCCTCGATTCCGTCAACAACACCGTCCTGATCACCGTTGCTACCGCAGCCAGCCTCTCCGACGCCGCCAATGGCCTCATCGGCTCGGTCGTCTTCCGAATCACCCCCGCCGGCGCCAACGACACGTTCTTCAACAACGGCTCACCCCAAATCATCTTCGACGTCTCCGGCCTCCGCCCCGCCACCACCCGCCCACTCGCCGGAGACTTCGATTCCTTCGTCCAAAGCAAGCAAGGCGCAACCCAACGCGTCGAGGGCGGCCGCGTCCGCTCCCTCTCTGCCACCCCCGTCACCGAGGGAACCTCAGTCTCCATCGCCCAGCTCTCCCAAGACGGCGTCGACCTCCTCCCCACCCTCTCCGGAAACATCCCCGCCACCGTCCGCCCCGGCTTCCGCGGAACCGCCACCCTCACCGTCAGCAACATCGGATCACTCATCGCCAATGGCCGCTTCAGCGTCACCCTCATCGCCGCCGGCGGCACCACCGTCACCCTCCCAGCCACCGTCCTCTCCAGCCGAATCCCCCAAGGCGGCACCCGCACCTTCCGCGTCCGCTTCTCCCTCCCCACCACCACCCCCGAAGGCACCTACCAGCTCCAAGCCACCCTCGGCCGCGTCCCCTCATCCTTCGCCGACATCAACACCGCCAACGACCGCGCCACCCGCCCCGGCGACTTCGCCATCTCCCCCACCGGCGCCCGGGCCGCCTCAGCCGTGCTGATCGCCTCCAGTCCATCCACTCCAGCCAATACAAAACTCAGCGCCACCCGCGTCCTGTTCTCCGACCAGCCCCTTCTCTAACCTCCCCCCCCACCAAGTCTCCGTTCCCCTCCCGCCCTCTTCCCTCGAAAGTTCGGCGGTGCCCCGCCAGATGAGCGCTCCAGCCCACCCGCCAACCAGCACCCTCAAACCCGCCCTGACAACCCCAACCTACGCAACCCGTTTAGATGGGAGTGACCCCCCCGGTGTTTCCGAACATCTCGCCGGTGATGTAGCTGGATTCGCCCATGGCGAGCAACACGAACGTTGGCGCGATCTCCGCCGGCTGCCCCGGCCGGCCCATTGGGGTTGTCGATCCAAAACTCTTCACCTTCTCCATCGTCGAACCCCCGCTCGGTTGCAGCGGCGTCCAAAACGGTCCCGGCGCAACTGCGTTCACTCGAATGCCCTTCGGGGCAAGTTGTTTCGCCATCGACTTTGAGAACGATGCGTTGCAAGCTTTAGTCTGTGCGTAGTCCACCAGGTCCTCCGATGGATCCAACGCCTGTATCGATGACGTATTGATGATCGACGCGCCAGCTTTAAGGTGCGGCAGCGCGGCTTTGGTAATCCAGAACATCGCGTAAACATTCGTCTTAAACGTCGAATCAAACTGTTCCGTGGTAATATCTTCCAACGTCGGTTGAGCCGTTTGCCGAGCCGCGTTGTTCACCAAAATGTCCAGCCCGCCCAACGCTGCAACCGCGTCCGCCACAAGCTTCTTGCACACGCCTTCATCCCGGATGTCACCCGGAAGTGCCACGGCCTTCCGCCCCGCCGCACGGATCAGCTCGACAACTTCCTGCGCGTCCGGCTCTTCAAAGGGGAGGTATCCGATGGCCACATCCGCCCCTTCCCGCGCAAATGCGATGGCCACTGCCCGCCCGATCCCCGAGTCACCCCCCGTGATCAACGCCTTGCGCCCCGCGAGTTTTCCCGCGCCGACGTAGCTGTTCTCGCCGTGATCCGGCCGGGGGTTCATTTTCGAAGTCAGACCCGGCCACTCGATCTTTTCCTGTTTTGAAAACGGCGGCTTGGGATATCGCGTCAGTGGATTCGGCGCCGCCTTCATCGCCGGCGTCGAAGGCGCGACGGCCGGGGCTTGGCCCAACGCCGACTTTGTCGACGCCAGCACGGCCGATCCGGCGACAACCCCGGCTCCCCTTACAAAATCTCGACGGGAAGAATTGGCGGCATCGGTTGGACGAGTCATTGCAGTTCTCCGACAAAGTTAAAGGGTTCTAAATCTCCCGCATCGCAACAAAATTGGGGAAATGTTTCCCGGCTAACTATTCTTGCGACTTTCCTCCATGAACGTATGGATTGGATCGACGCGCGTTCATCGGGGCATTCTGGGTTCCCAAGGTGGGGAAACTCCTTATCAAAGCCAAACGAGCACCACCACCCTTTGGCCGGATGCCCGCTGGAAATGTCGGGCAGGAAAAGGGGTCACAAGCGCCATCAACCCCATCGGATCAAAGGTAAACCCTCGCCAACCCCAAGCCACACAACCCTTCACACCACCCTCGCAATCCCTCCTCCCCCGAAAATCACCACCCCAAATCCACACCCAATCCTCAAATCACCAGACAAACCGCACTCAACGCCAAACTCAACAGTTACCCCTTGACAACCCGTACAAAACCCGTACAATATTCCATCCCTTCTCCCCCACCGTCTACCTCCACGCCCTCCGCGCCCTCTGCGGCTCCAGCCAGTACCCCGGCCGGTCGTCAATCCCTCACCTACATGCCCGCCCTCAACCCCTCCCAAAATCCACTGTGTGCAAAACCACCAACCACCCACCCCATTCCCCAATACAACCTCCCTGCCAAATCCACCCACCCTCTCACCGTCAAACCATTCTCCCACAACGATTTAAATCCTCCCCACGCCACCCAAACCTCCACCCCCCCACCCATCAAAATGTGGCAAAAAATACCGCATTTCAATTTCACCTTCCCCGCACTAACTTGCACAACTTTCCCCCCTCTCATCACCGCCACCGACCGAGCCTCACAACAACCTCCTACCTCGCTTTCAACACATCCAAGCCTCTCCGAAGCATCCATCTAATCCCGCCCTGCACCTTTCCCCCTGCCGATACACTCATCAGTGGTACCATGTGGCATCGTCCGAGGTCGTTGAAAGGTTCCAGCCATGAACATGCCCGCAAGCAATAGCGCCATTGACCGCCACGTCGCCCGGGTCCGTCGCCGCGCAACCCTCTCGCTCTTCATCGACGCGCTCGGCATGGGCCTCACCGTGGTGGCCTCCGGTGTCATCGTCGTCGTGCTGGCCGACCGCCTCGCCGGCTGGTCCCTCCCCGGCGGCCTCGCCACCAAGCTCTGGCTGCTCGGCGCGGGCGTCGCCGCCTCCGCCGTCGGAGCCGCCGTCTGGTCCCTCATCCGCCGCCCCGGCGAGCTAGACACCGCCATCGGCATCGACCGCGAGCTCGACCTCCACGAACGCCTCTCAACGGCACTCGCCTTCCGCCAAGAAAAGTCGGACAACGCCTTCGTCCTGGCAGCCGTCGGCGACGCCGAACGCCTCGCCGGAAACATCTCCACCCAAGGCCGCTTCCCCGTCCGATGGTCCCACAGAATGACCGCAGCCCTGGCCGTCGCAACCGCCGCCGCACTCGTCTGGGCCACCGTCCCCTCCGTCGACCTCTTCGGAAAACAAGCCGCACAAGTCGTCGAAGTAAAAAAAGAAGAACAGCGCCAGCAAGCCCGCCAACAAGTCCAAAAGGCCCTCGCCCTCGTCAGTCAAAAAGCCCCCCTCGTCGCCGGCGACGCCTCCGTCGAACGCGCCAAAGCCGAGCTCCAGCAACTCCTCGAACGCCCCATGCCCGACCCCGCCGCCGCACAACGCTCCGCACTCTCAGCCCTCCAAGACCTCGAAAAAGCAATCACCACCAAAATCCAAACCAACCAAAAATACGCCGCTGCCGAGCAGGAACGCAAAATGCTCCGAAACCTCGCCCCAGCCGCCGACGAAAAAGGGCCCGTCGCCGAAGCTCAACGCTCCATCTCCCAAGGCGACTTCAACACCGCAACCAAAGAACTGGAAAAAGCCGTCGCAGGCTTCGAAAACCTCTCCACCGATGAACAGAAAAAACAAGCCGAACAAATGAAAGCCCTCGCCGAACAACTCAAAGACCTCGGCCAAACCAAACAAAACGAACAAAAACTCGCCCAGCAACTCCAGCAAACCATGCAACAGCAAGGCGTCGCCCCCGAGCAAGCCAAACAACTCGCTCAACAACTCGCCCAGCAAGCCCAACAAGCCGCCTCCGGAAATCCCCAACAACAACAACAAGCCGCCCAACAAATGGCCCAAATGGCCCAGCAAGCCATGCAACAACTCAACGGCGGCCAAGGCCCAAACCCCCAACAACAACAAGCCCTCCAGCAAGCCCTCCAACAAGCAACCCAACAAGCCCAGGGCCAGATGAACGCCCAGCAACTCTCCCAAGCCGCACAACAACTCGCCCAAGCCATGCAACAAGCCGCCCAACAGGGCCAGCAACCCCAGCAAGGCCAACAACCGCAACAAGGACAACAACCCCAGCAAGGCCAACAAGCCCAACAGGGTCAGCCCGGCCAACAGGGACAACAACCCCAACAAACCCAGCAGGGACAGCAAGCACAGTCCGGCCAAAACGGCTCGCAACCCTCCCAAGGCCAGCAGCCCGGCCAGCAAGCACAAACCGGCCAAACCGCCCAGCAAGGCCAGCAACCCGGTCAGTCCAGTCAATCCGGCCAGCAAGGCATGCAACAATCCATGCAGCAAATGCGCGAACAACTCGGCGCCATGCAAGCCGCCCAATCCGACGCCGCCGCACTCGACGCCGCCGCCAACGCCGCACAACAAGCCGCCCAGGAACAAGCCGGCAACTGCAACGGAAACGGCCAAGGCCAGTCAAACCCCAACGGCAACGCCGAATGGAACGGAAACCCCAACCCCAACGCCCGCGGCGGCGGACAAGGCGCCGGCGACCGAACCTTCAAAGAACAAGCACCCTTCACCATCAAACAAGAACGCTCTCCCGTCCAAAATATCGACTCCGGAAAACTACTCGCCTCCACACTCGTCAAAGCCGGAACCGTCAAAGGCGAAGCCCGCGAACAACTCAAGGAAGTCGCACACGCCGCCGAACAGGAAGCCGCCGAGGAAGTCGACACCGAACGCGTCAGCCGCTCCGCCCAAAAAGCCGTCCGCGAATACTTCAAATCCCTCCCCGGCTCCGATCCCGCCCCCGCACCCGCCACCCGCCCCGGAAACTAACCCGTCCCCTTTGTCCGTCCATCTCGCCGCCGATCACACCTAAAGATCATGGTGGTCCGGATGCAGTTGCTCGATGAGCCTCTGAAAGTACCGCAGGGCGTTGAGTTCGATCCGCGCCAACTTCAACGCCCCCGCGTCCGACGGATCCAACAGCAGCTTGGCGATGTCCCGCAGCCGCCCCGTCCGCTGGTTCCGCGCGTCAATCTCAATCGCGGCGACCTTTTCCGCGTCACCCTCAAGCTGGGCCTCGGCGAGCTCCTCGCGCGTAATCATGATCAGCGGCAGAAACCCGTCGGGCAGCGACTTGTCTTGATCCTTCGCCGGCCCGCCGAAAAGTTCCAGAAGGTGATTCGCCCGTTCCTCCTCGTCCAACAGCACCCGATGCGCCTCGTTCAACCTCGCCGACAAGTCCATCGCCTCGATCTGCGCCGTCGCGTCCTCGCCAACCAAATCCGGGTGCGACGCCCGCGCCAGATGCGCAAACCGCGCGGAAAGATCCGCCCGATCAACCTCAAACTCCCGCGACAAACCGAAAACCGCAAAGTGATCCGCCGCCCCGCGGAGCGTATCGAGTGAAAGCTGGCTGACCGGCAGGGCGGACATCGCCGATCCTAGGCGATGGAGGCCACCGGAATTTTGGATTGGCGGCCATTCCTCCACCTCGGTTAAACTTGCAGCCGACATTCGCCACAGACGTCACGCACGAAGGAGCCTGCCATGGGAATTTGGGACAAGTTAAAGGGTGAACTCATCGACATCGTCCAGTGGCTGGACGACACCCGCGACACCCTCGCCTACCGCTTCGAGCGGTACAACAACGAGATCAAAAACGGCGCCCAGCTCGTCGTCCGCGAAGGCCAAGCCGCCGTCTTCGTCCGCGAGGGAAAAATCGCCGACGTCTTCGCCCCCGGCACCTACACGCTCGACACCAAAGCCCTCCCGATCCTCTCCACAATCCTCGGCTGGAAGTACGGCTTCGAGTCGCCCTTCAAAGCCGAAGTCTATTTCGTCTCCACCCGAGTCTTCACCGACCGCAAGTGGGGCACCCGCAACCCGATCATGCTCCGCGACCCAGAGTTCGGCGTCGTCCGCCTCCGGGCGTTCGGCAACAGCTCCTACCGCTGCTCGGACCCCGCGACGCTCGTCAGGACCCTCGTCGGCACCGACGGCCGCCTCACCCTCGACGAACTCGGCGACCAGCTCCGCGACCTCCTCGTCGCCCGATTCACCGACGCCCTCGGCGAAGCCAAGATCGCCGCCATCGACCTCGCCGGACAGCAGGACGAAATCGCCCAAATGCTCCGCGGCCGAATCAGCGCCGACTTCGCACAGTACGGCTTGGAGATCGTCTCGCTCACCATCGAAAACGTCTCGCTCCCCCCCGAAGTCGAAGCCGCCATGGACAAGCGCACCTCCATGGGCGTCATCGGCAACATGGCCCAGTACCAGCAGTACCAAACCGCGATCGCCATCGAAGCCGCCGCCAAGAACCCCGGCGGCATCGCCGGCGTCGGCGCCGGCCTCGGAGCCGGTTTCGCCGTCGCCAACTCCATGGCCGGCGCAATGTCCGGCGCCGCCGCCGGCATGGGCGCCGCCCCCGCGCCCGGCGTCGCCCCCCCCCACGGAGCCTCCCCCCCCCAGGGCGCCTCCCCCCCACCCCTCCCGGGCGCCGCCGCCCTCTTCGTCGCCATC
>JBBRUM010000184.1:0-7228 GCA_038247815.1 Tepidisphaerales bacterium
CCACCGCGACACCCCTGCCGACGTCGGCACGAACATCCAAGGTGCCGGAGAGTTTGTCCGGGAAGACCTCGCAGCCGTCGTAGTCGCGGCTGGGAAACGCACCGGGGAAGCCCTCCGCTGTCTGGAAGAATTCCTCAAGATCGACGATTCCCCCGCCGCTGCGGTGATCGAATCATGTAGATACCAGCTGTACGAGCTCGAAAAACGCGTCGTCCTCACATTGCGTCCCGCACACGCAAAGCTCGCATCGGCGAAGTTGTACGTATTGATCACCGCCTCCGCCTGCGCCCGGGGCGACTGGTTGGCTGCCACCCGCGCCGCGCTGCTTGGTCGCGCCGACATCCTGCAACTGCGCGAGAAAGACCTTGAAGGCGGTGAACTACTTGTCCGCGCCTGCGAGTTCGTTCGCCTCTGCCGTGACGCCGGCGCGATCTCGATCATTAACGACCGCGTGGACATCGCCCAGCTCGCCGGCGCCGACGGCGTTCACCTCGGCCAGGGCGATCTGCCGGCGGCTGAAGCCCGCAAGCTCCTCGGCCATCGCGGCCTCATCGGCGTCAGCACGCACCAGCCGTCGCAGGCCCGCCAAGCGGTTCTTGACGGCGCGGACTATATCGGGGCGGGCCCGGTGTACCCGTCGGCTACCAAGCCGCGCGACATCTCCCCCGGCTTGCCGTATTTGCGCGAGCTTTCGGGGATGTCGCCCCCGTTACCCCTGCCCGTTTTCGCCATCGCGGGGATCACCGAGGCCCGTATTCCCGAGGTTCTCTCCACGGGAATGACCCGAATCGCCGTCACGGCTGCCGCCACCGGTTCGGCAGACGTGCAAGCCGCTTGCGGGCGACTCCGTCACGCACTGGGTTAGGCCCCGGTTTTCACATCGGATGCCCGCCCTCGCCGATACAGGTCGGAGGGTGTCGACAGGGAATACCTCGCAGCCGGTGTTGGAGACGGGAAAGACGTGGGCAAGGAATCGGGATTTGGCGGGAATGCGACGGTGATCGGGGCGCTCACGCTTGTGTCGCGGGTGCTCGGGCTGGCGCGGGAGTCGGTGGCTGCCAGCGCGTTCGGGGCGGGAGGGATTTGGACGGCGTGGACGGTTGCGTTTACGGTTCCGAACCTGTTCAGGAAGTTGTTCGGCGAGGGGGCGCTGTCGGCTGCGTTTATTCCGCTGTATGCCCGGGCGGTGAAGGGGGAGGGGTCTGGTGCCGGGGGGTTGAGTTCGCGGGAGTTTGCGCTGGCGTCGGTGAATTTGCTGTGTGCGATACTGATTGGCTTGACCATCGTGGGCGAGCTGTTCATTGCGGTGTTCTACTGGTTCGTGCTCTCCCGGGCCGACCACCTGCTGGCTGCCCAGCTCACAGCCGTCATGCTGCCGTACGTCCTGCTTGTGTGCGGCACGGCGTTTCTCGGCGCGATCCTCCAAGTCCATGGCCGGTTCGCAGTCGTCGCGGCGACGAGCATCGTCCTCAACGCCGTGCTCATCCTCGCGACCGCGCTGGGCATGCGGTGGTTCGACTTCTCCACCGAAGCCGGGCAGACCCAAGGCGTGTTCCTCATTTCCGTCGCCGTCCTGTTTGCGGGCGTGATCCAACTGGCGATGCTCGCGCCGAGCCTGCGGGCGGTGGGGTTTCGGTTTCGCCCGGTGTTCCATGTGCTGACCCCCGAGGTGCGGCGGATGTTGCAACTCTCGGCGCCGGTTGCGCTGAGCGCGGGGGTGCTGCAGGTCGGCGTGATGCTCGACAAGGGCATTGCCTTCTTTCTCGCCGAGGGCGGTGGCGCGACGAGCTTCATGCTTTGGGGACGCGAAATCGCCTACCCGATGGTCGAAGGGGCCGCCGCCCGGCTGAACTGGGCGCAGTTCATGTACCAGTTTCCTCTCGGCGTGTTCGCCATCGCGCTGGCGACGGCGATCTTTCCCAAGCTCGCTGGCGACGCGATGGACCTCGACAAGACCGCGTTCCGAGCCGTGCTCCGAAGGGGGATCGTCGCGGCGCTGTTCATTGGCTTGCCCGCGAGTGTGGGGATGATCGTCGTCGCCGATCCCGCCGTTCGCCTGCTCTTCCAAGGCGGCAAGTTCACCGACCTTGATGCGCGGTGGGTGATCCTCTCGACGATCATTTACTCCAGCGCGATCTGGGCGTTCTCCCTGCAGCAGATCCTCTCCCGCGCCTACTACGCCCTGCAAGACACGCGAACGCCGCTGATCTGGGCCGGCGTCAACCTCGGGATCAACCTCGTCGTCGAGCTTCCCCTGATTTTCACCCCGCTACGCGAGAGCGGAATGGCTGTGGGCACGATGGTGAGCTTCGCCATCCAAGCCGTCGCGATGACGCTGATGCTGTCGCGGCGGATCGGCGGAATTGGCTTGCGCGGCGAAGCCCGCAACTTGACCGTGATGGTCCTCGCCTCGATGGGAATGGGCCTGACCTGCTGGGCGATCACCCAGCTCCCGTGGTGGCCCACCGGCACGGGCAAAGCCCTCTGGGCCACCCAACTCGCCACGCTGATGCTCACCGGAGCCCTGAGCTACGGAATGCTCTGCCGGATAGGTGGAATCGACGTGCTGAGCATGCTGGGACGGAGGGGGAAGACGGCGATATAGGGGCCCCGAAGTCGCCGATGGTGGTGAAGCAGGAAGGATTTTAGACTCGCGAGGGATGTCGCAACCCGTACCACTACCGATTCGTGCGCTGGCGGTTTACGCGATGATGGCGGGGTTGGCGAGCGCTGTTCAATTCGTTGCGAGTTGCTTTCTTATTTATCATCAAGGCGGCAAACCGTGGGTGCGCTTTACGAACCCGTTCTTCTTCTTCAATTTCGTCCCGGAAGCCCTCTTGGGCATAACGGCAGTGCTGATGTGGCGGGGCGTCGGTGGTGGGTGGCTTCCGTGGGTGGGTTGGTCGGCGCTGTTGATCCCTTGGTGCTTTGAAGCGTACTTCGCGGTCGCGGTCTTTGGGCGATTGAGTACGGTCGCGGGCCTCTCGCTACTGCCGTTCGAACTCTCAGCGGTCATTTGGGTGTGGTGGTTTGTAGCCAAGTCTGTCTGGGCGAGCGAGACGCTCGAGCCAGCGCGGGTGGGCGACGTGACCTCCCCGATTCCCGCCCCAGATACGCAACCGATCCTGTGTTATGCACCGGCACCAGCGTATGGCAGGGCCGTTTGGGTTGGACTTGTGTTCATTGCCGCCTCCTCCGCGGCGAAGCTCGCCGGTCCGACCCTGAGCGGCGTTCCGTCTTGGGACCGATTCATCACCAGAGTGTTAACTGCGGGGGGCATGCAAGAGTTATTGCAGTGGAATCTCGCAATTGAACTCGTGAAAATCCCAGCGCTCGGTGCACTCACTTGGTTCGCTCTGGTCATGTCACGGCGAGAACCGGCGCGACCAACCTCGGGTGTAAGGTGGTTGGCCGTGGGAATGACGACGTTGGCCCTCGTGCTGCTGGCGACAGACCTCTGGGTTATCCTCCAGATGAAGCCGCTCACTCGGTTTCACCAGGTCGGAGTCCTAACCGGAGCCATCAGCTTCGCGGCCCAACCCGTCGTCCTCGCATGGATGCTCCTCTGGCCGGAGATCCGCAGCCGGTCTCGATAAGCCATCCCCCTCACACCGCCAGCTCGGCCTTCCACTTGAGGAACTCGGCGTGCAGCTGCGACAGCGCCTGGGGGATCACCCTCACCTCGCCGACGACCGACATGAAGTTTACGTCGCCGCCCCACCGGGGGACGATGTGTTGGTGCAGGTGCCCGGGCACGCCGGCGCCGGCTACGCGACCGAGGTTCATCCCCACGTTGAAGCCCTGTGCGCTGACCGCCCGCCGGAGGATCTTCAGCACAGCCTGCGTCTGCACGCCGATGTCAGCCATTTGGCCCGCGCTCAGCTCCTCCCACTCGGCGAGGTGCGTCACCGGAGCCACCAGCACATGGCCGTTGGCGTAGGGAAACCGGTTGAGCATGACGATGCTCAGCTCCGTTCGCCAGAGGACGAGCAGTTCGGGCCAGCGCGACTCGGCTACGGCGGCTGAATCGCAGAGGAAACAGCCGTCCGTCTTCCCGGCCGGGCCGAGAGAGCGGATGTAATCCATACGCCAGGGAGCTTGAAGGGACATGGGGGGGAATAGTTGGTGGTTGGGGGGAAGGTATTGCCGTGGACTAAAAGAGGGCGTCAGACTTCGCTGCTTCTTCGGATTTCGAGGTTCGAACTTCCCCCTATTTGCTCGTCGGCTGGACGTTTCTCGGCAGTGTGACATGGATCTGCGGCTTCACCGGCGCGGGGTCGAGTGCGATGACTTCCTTGGCGAGGTTCCGGTAGTCGGCTGCGCCGTTGGACTGCGGCTCGTAGGCGAGGATCGACTTTCCGAACGAGGGGCACTCAGCCAGTTTGATGTTCCTTCGGATCCGCGTGTCGAAGATCTTGGTGTGGGCGTAGGGGGTTTTCTGGCCTCGGGCGCCGTCGATGAACGATTGCAGGTCGTGGACGACCTCGGTCGAGAGGCGGGCTTGGCCGTCCCACATCGTCAGCACGATGCCCGACACGACGAGCTTGGGGTTCATCCGTTTGGAAACCAGCGTCACCGTCTCGAGGAGCTTGCCGACGCCTTGGAGCGCCAGGAAGTGCGGCTGCATGGGGATGATCACCTCGGTGGCAGCCGCGAGGGCATTGATCGTCAGCAGCCCCAGCGACGGCGGACAGTCCATCAGCACAAAATCGAAATCCGCCCCACCCGCAGCCGCCGCCTCCAACCGCTTCCTGAGAATCAGCTCGCGACCCAACATCGACACCAACTCCACCTCCGCAGCCGCCAAATCAATTGACGACGGAATCAGCCCGATCCGCCCGTGCGCTTTGGGCGGGGGTGTCGCCGCCGCAGCCGCCGCCGAAATCGGCGGCGCCCCGGCGGCATCGACCGACTGCATCACCTCGAGAATCGACTTGTTGTCCGCCAGCACGTCGTACAACGACAACGCCCCACCCTCTACCCCACCCCCAGCCGGCGAAGGCTCGATCCCATAGTTAATCGTCAAGTGCGCCTGCGGGTCGAGGTCGATCAAACACACCCGCTTGCCCAACTCCGACAACGCCGCCCCCAACGAAGCCGTCGTCGTCGTCTTCCCCACACCACCCTTCTGATTCATCAGAGCAATGACACGCATGGGGGGAGTGTAGGGGGGGAGGGGGAGGAGAGGGACCGCGAGGGACCGAGCAACTCAGGCAATAAGGTCCGGAAAGTCACCCACTTCCCAGTCCTCTCCTCCCCCCTCAGTGCCTCAGTGCCTCTTTTCTGCCCCCCTCATCGCCTACCCCCTGAAACAAAGAAAGCTTCCGCCGTGGCTTGGAAGCTTTCTCTTGCCGTTTCCTCGCCCTTGGTGGGGCGACTTGGGGTCGCCCCATATGGAGCCGGGCGGAATACGAAAAGGTGACTTTAGTTTTTGTCTGACGATGCCACGCGATTGATCGGGCTTCGAACCTCTTTCGCCGGGACTTCAGTGTTGAGTTGAAAGTCGGCGATGTCGGGAGCCACGAGGCACGCGCACCGTTGGGCACGCGCCAACCCGATCGAGAAGGACCAAGTTACTTCTTGGTGGTCTTCTTGGTCGTCTTCTTCGTGGTCTTCTTGGCTTTCTTAGCAGCTTTCTTTTCGGCCATGGTAAATGTCACCTCCTTTCCTTCAGTCATGAATCTACGTCGTACCCTTGAAGGGGTCAACGCTTTTTGATCCATCGGCACAACAGATGGTGGAGGTTGAGTCCGTACGGTACCAGCGCGCGGGGTGCCAACCGGCCCCCCGACCCGCCCCGCATCGCCCCCCGAACCCCCCGCCCGGGGGTGTGCCCACCCCCTTCCGCCGCTATCCTCGACCGCCATGCCCGTACCCACTCTGCTCATCGTCCGCGACGGCTGGGGCAAAAACCCCAACCCCTCGCACGACGCTTTCAACTCGGTAAAACTAGCCTCCCACGAGGTTCAGGACATGTTGCTTGCAACTTATCCGAACACACTCGTTCACACATCCGGCTTCGACGTCGGCCTCCCCGACGGCACGATGGGCAACTCCGAGGTCGGCCACCAGAACATCGGAGCCGGACGCATCGTCGACCAGGAGTCCGTCAAAATCTCGAAGGAAATTCTCTCGCGAGATTTTTTTGGAAACCCCACTTTGATCGCAGCCGTCGAGCACGCAAAGACCTCCGGCGGCGACCTCCAGATCTTCGGAATCGTCTCCGACGCCGGGGTGCACGGGCTTCTCGATCACCTCTACGCCGTCCTCGAACTCGCCAAGCAGCGCGGCTTGGCGCGGGTGTTTCTCCATGCCTTCACCGACGGCCGCGACACGCCCCCCAACTCCGGCGAGGGCTACATCCGCCAGGTCGAATCGAAGATGGCCGAGACCGGCGTCGGGAAGATCGCCTCGGTCTCCGGCAGGTACTACGCGATGGACCGCGATAACCGCTGGGCACGGGTCGAAAAGGCCTACCGCGTCCTCACCGGCCAGCAATCCCCCACCGCTTCCTCCGCCACACGCGCCGTCACCTCCTACTACGCCCACCCCACCGAACCCAACATGTCCGGCGACGAGTTCGTCACCCCCACCCTCATCGTCGGTTTCGACGGTAAGCCCCTCTCCGTCGTCAAAAACGGCGACTCCGTCCTTTTCTACAACTACCGCGGCGACCGCCCCCGCGAGATCACCAAGGCCTTCGTCGACCCCGCGTTCTCCGGGTTTGACCGCGGGCCCAAGCTCGACCTCCTCTTCACCACCCTCACCGCTTACGAAGAGGGCCTCCCCGTCCGGGTGGCCTACCCCAAGCCGCCGAAGATGGCCAACATCCTCGGCGAATACCTCTCGAAACTCGGCAAGAAACAGTTCCGCTGCGCCGAAACCGAGAAGTTCCCCCACGTCACCTTCTTCTTCAACGGCGGCCGCGACGCCCCCTACGACGGCGAAGACCGCCACATGTGCCCCTCCCCCAAGGTCAGCACCTACGACCAGCAGCCCGAGATGGCCGCCCACGAGATCACCGCCGCAACCCTCGCCGCCATCGCCTCCGGAAAATACGACCTGCTCGTCGTCAACTTCGCCAACTGCGACATGGTCGGCCACACCGGCGTCCTCCCAGCCGCCATCCTCGCCGTCCAACATACCGACAAATGCGTCGGCCAACTCCTCACCGCCATCCTCGCCACCGGCGGCAACGCCGTCGTCCTCGCCGACCACGGCAACGCCG
>JBBRUM010000185.1:0-7183 GCA_038247815.1 Tepidisphaerales bacterium
GCACCTCGACTTCGCCTGCCGCCACGCCCTCACCCGTCTCGGAATCGCCACCCCCAAAGAACTGGCCGAATTCTTCGCCTCAATCTCCGCCAACCAAGCCCGCACTTGGACCCACGCCGGCTTACTCTCCGGCGAACTCATCCCCGTCACCGTCGACGGCCACGCCTCCATCGCCTTCCACGACCTCCCCCGCCGCATCGCCGCCCTCCCCGACCCCAACGACCTACCCGCCCTCCACACCTGCCGCCTCCTCGCCCCCTTCGACCCCCTCATCCGCGACCGCGCCCGCATCCTCCGTCTCTTCAATTTCCACTATCGCTTCGAAGCCTTCACCCCTGCCCACAAACGCCTCCATGGGTACTACGTCCTGCCCGTTTTGCGTGGCGATCAGCTCGTCGGCCGCGTATCACCGCGGTTCGAGAGGAAGCAGGGCACTCTGGTCGCTGCGCTGACCGAATGGGAACCCGGCGTGCGACCGACGGACGCATTGAAATCCGAAGTCAGCTCCGCCGTCGACCGCCTCGCCAACTTCATTGGCGCTGCCCGCGTAAAACTGACCTTCCCAAGACGTTGACACCAGCCCGCACATCGCATCCATTACCCCTGTCAACCAAACAACAAGGAGTCCCCGCCATGTCCCGCCCTGTCACACTCTTCACCGGCCAATGGGCCGACCTCCCCTTCGAAACGATCGCCGCCAAAGCCAAATCCTTCGGCTACGACGGCCTCGAACTCGCCTGCTGGGGCGACCACTTCGACGTTGAAAAAGCACTCAAAGACAAAAACTACTGCAAATCCCGCTGGACCGTCCTCCTCGACAACGGCCTCACCAGCTTTGCCGTCTCCGCCCACCTCGTGGGCCAAGCCGTCTGCGACAACATCGACGAACGCCACAAGTCCATCCTTCCACCCGAGGTCTGGGGCGACGGCGACCCCGAAGGCGTCCGCAAACGCGCCGCCAAACGCCTCGCCGACACCGCCAAAGCAGCCCGCAAGCTCGCCGACGCCCGTCCCGCCATCGCCGGCTTCATCCCCCGATTCACCCCCGTTGTCAACGGCTTCACCGGATCGTCCATCTGGCACTCGATCTACGCCTTCCCCCCCACCTCGCAGGAATATTGGCAAAAGGGCTTCGACGACTTCGCAAAGCGCTTCGCCCCCATCCTCGACACCTTCGAGAAGGAAAACGTCAACTTCGCCCTTGAGGTCCACCCCACCGAGATCGCCTTCGACATCGCCTCGTCCCAGCGGGCCCTGTCAGCCGTCAAGAACCACAAGCGTTTCGGGTTTAACTACGACCCCTCGCACCTCGGCTATCAGGGAGTCGACTACGTCAAGTTCATCCGCAGTTTCCCCGACCGTATTTTCCACGCCCACATGAAGGACGTCTGGTGGGGCCATGGCAACGGCGACGTCGGCGTCTTCGGCGGTCACGTTTCTTTCGCCGACGCCCGCCGTTTCTGGGACTTCCGCTCCCTCGGTCACGGCGACATCAAGTTCGAGGACATCATCGTCGCCCTCAACGACATCGGCTACGCCGGCCCCCTCTCCGTCGAATGGGAGGACTCCCGTATGGACCGCGAATTTGGCGCCACCGAAGCCGCCGCCTTCGTCAAGAAACTCAACTTCAAACCATCCGGCATCGCCTTCGACGCCCAATTCGACCGCTAGCCGCTTAGCGCTTCAACTTCCAACGCGCCGGTCGATCCTTTTCGGCCGGCGCGTTGTCACTTCAACAGCCCCCCATGACCCGTACCACACTCATCTTCACCGGCAAGGAACAGCTCGAACTCATCTCCGAGCCGCTCCCCTCCCCCGGCCCCGGGCAGATCCTCGTTCAGACCACCAAGTCCCTCATCTCCACCGGCACGGAGGGCATCGTCTTCTCCCGCAACTTCGCCCCCGGCACGCACTGGGACGACTGGGTGAAGTACCCCTTCCGCCCCGGCTATCTCAACGCGGGTAAAGTCGTTGCCATCGGCGAGGGCGTCTCCCACTGGAAGCCCGGCGACCGCGTCGCCTCCCGTGGGCCGCACTCCTCGCACCACTTCCTCTCCGCTTCCACCCCCGAACCCGGCGGCCAAACCGAGTTCACGCCCACCTCCGTCGGAATCCCCATTCCCGACGGCGTCTCTGACGAACAAGCCACCTGGATGGGCCTGGGTAAAATCGTTCAAGTCGGCGTCCGTGCAGCCGAGCACGTCATGGGCGACACCGTCGTCGTCGTTGGCCTCGGTCTCCTCGGCCAGCTCGTCGTCCAATACGCCCGCCTGCTCGGCGCCTCCCAAGTCATCGCCATCGACAACGCCCCCCTCCGCTTGGAGCTCGCCGCCAGTCACGGCGCCACCCTCACCCTCAACTCCACCGCCGCTGACGCCCTCGCCGCCGTCCGTGCAGCAACCGGTGACGGCGCCGACGTCGTCTACGACGTCACCGGGCACCCGTCCGTCCTCGCCACCGCACTCCCCCTCGCCCGAAAGCATGGCAAGCTCCTCCTCCTCGGCGATGCCGGCACCCCCAGCCTCCAGACCCTCACCCCCGACGTCGTCACCCGCGGCGTTCGCATCATCGGGGCCCACGACATGCACCCCCCCCAGTTCCCCAACCCCTACGTCCGCTGGTCCGCCGTCCAGATGTACGACCTCTTCCTCACCTACGTCCAGCGCAACCAAATCCGCGTCTCCGACCTCATCACCCACCGCTTCCCCCCCACCCGCGCCCAAGACGCCTGGGACCTCCTCACCCGCGACCGCCAAAACGCCATGGGCGTCGTCTACGACTGGACTTGAGCAATCCCATCTTCACCTCCCAATAGCGCATTCCAATCCCTCAGGTAATACTCCCGAAACATTCCCCCGCGACCCTTCTTTCCTTCGCTACGCAATTACATTCACGAAGGAGAAAAATCGCCATGTTCACGCGCACCACCAAGCTTGCCATCGTCTTCGCCGTTCTCGCCACGCCCCTCGCGGCGGTCGCCCAAACCCCTGCAACCCTCCCCGAAGGCGTCGCAGCCGGCGACGTCACCACAAACTCCGTCGTCCTCTGGGCACGCTCCACCGTCCCCGGAACCGTCAACTTCGAACTCTCCCTCGACCCCGCCTTCTCCTCCATCCTTTCCACCGTCTCCGCCCCCGTCACCGACACCAACAAGCCCGCCAAGGTCGATCTCTCCTCCCTGGCCTCCGGCACGCGCTACTACTACCGTGCCGCCAACGGCGCAGACTCCGCCAACGGCACATTCAAAACAGCGGCGGCGGGGGGGCGCAACGGCCTCCGCTTCGGCGTCTCCGGCGACTGGCGCGGCGAACTCGCCCCCTACCCCGCCATCAAAAACGCAGCCGGTCGCAACCTCGACTTCTTCGTCAACCTCGGTGACACCGTCTACCAAGACATCTCCTCCCTCGCCAACGCCGGCATTCCCCAGTCCCAAACCCTCCCGGAGTTCCGCAACAAGTTCAAAGAGGTCTACGGCAACCGCGGCGGCGCCAACACCTTCGCCGCCCTCCGCTCGGCAACCCCCTCCTTCTCCGTCATCGACGACCATGAAGTCACCAACGACTTCGAAGGCTTCACCGCATTCGACCCCGCCAACCCCGAGCACGCCCCCTTCGCCTTCGGTGCAACCCCCGCCGGCACCCGCCAAAACCGCACCACCCTCTTCAACAACGGCCTCCAATCCTTCCGCGAATACCACCCCGTCCGCGAGAACAACTACGCCTCCGACCTCGGCGCAGACACCGCCCGCATGGGCGACCTCCCCGACCTCTACCGCAAACAAGCCTTCGGCAAAGACGCCTCCATCTTCCTCCTCGACGCACGCTCCTTCCGCGACGCCGGCCTCCCCGCCGTAACCAACCCCGCCGACCCCGCCCAAGCCGGCGCCTACATCGTCAGCTCCCTCGTCCAGACCGACCGCACCATGCTCGGCAAGACCCAGCTCAACCGCCTCAAGTCCGACCTCCTCGCCTCACAAGCCGCCGGTACGACCTGGAAGTTCATCCACGTCCCCGAACCCATCCAAAACCTCGGCGTCCTCAACGCCTCCGACCGCTTCGAGGGCTACGGCGCAGAACGCACCGAAATCCTCAAGTTCATCGACGACAACCAAATCGACAACGTCGTTTTCGTCGCCGCCGACATCCACGGCTCGCTCATCAACGACCTCTCCTATCAGCAGCCCGTCCTGAGCAACGGCGTCCCCGTCGGCTTCACCAATAAACGCGTGAAGTCCTTCGAGGTCACCACCGGCTCGGTCGCCTTCTCCGCCCCATTCGGGCCCACCGTCCTGCAAATCGCCGAATCGCTCCCCATCATCCCCGGCGTCTCCCTCGCAGACGCCTTCTTCGCGGGCATCGGCCTCACCCGTCCGCAATTCGCCGCCCTCGACCCCGTGACCCAGTCGAACCTCGTCGCCGCCGGCTTGATCAACCCCCAGATCTCCGCCCTCTCCACCCCCATCGGCCTGCAAGACTCCGGCCTCAACGTCATCTCCGCCACCCCCGGCGCCTACGCCAACCTCTTCACCTTCGGCTGGACCGAATTCCAGATCGACGACATCACCCAAAACCTCACCGTCAACATCTACGGCCTCCCTTGGTACGACCCCACCGCCGCAGCCGCCAACCCCGCCGCCATCGCCGCCCTCAACCCCTCCCTGCTCAGTTCCTTCACCGTCGCCCCCATCCCCGAACCCGCCTCCCTCGCCCTCCTCGCCGCCGTACTCCCCCTCTCCCTCCGCCGCCGCCGCTAAACCCCGGCACAGCACCCCACATTGAACCCTCGCGGGGCGACCACATCGGTCGCCCCGTTTTTCTGTACCTAGCCCCCTCACACCACCCGATCGTCCAGCCTCTCCCCACGCCGCCACCTCTCCAAGTTCCCCAATAAGTGCCGCACCAACGCCTCCCCCTCCCCCACAAACCCCCCAGCCGTGTGCGGCGTCACCACACACCGCGGCGCCGTCCACAACCCATGCCCAGCCGGCAACGGCTCGGGGTCCGTCACATCCAAAAACGCGCCCCCAATCCGCCCCTCCACTAACCCCTCCAACAGCGCCCCCTGATCCACCGTCGTCCCCCGCCCGATGTTGTAAAACATCGCCCCAGGCTTGATCCGCCCAAGCAGCTCCCTCCCGAAAAACCCAGCCGTCTCCCCCGTCCCCGGCAAAATGTTCACCACATGATCCGCCCACCCCACCCACTCCCCAGCCTCCCCAATCTCCCGCGTCCTCACCCGCTCATCCCCCCGCACCCTCCTCCTTAGCGCCACCACCTCCATCCTCAGCGGCCCGAGCAACTCCGCCACCCGCGCCGCAATCGTCCCATACCCCACCAGCGCCACCCGCTGCCCCAAAAGCAACCGGCTCTCCCCCCGCAACCTCCCCGCCGGCCACCCCCTCTCCCCCGCCCTCTCCCCGCCCTGGTTCTCCCAAGCCCCCACCAACCTCCTCGCCCCCGCCAACATAAACGCCACCACATGCTCCGCACACGGCTCGCAATACACCCCCGAAGCCGTGCACAACGCGCCCCCCCTCCCCCGCAACGCCCCCGCCAAATCCTCCCGCTCATACCTCGCCCACCCCGCACTCGTAAGCTGCACCAGCCTCACCGACTTCGACGCCAACAAGTCCGAAACATTCGGCTGCCCAAACGCCACATCCGCCTCAACCAACCCCCGATCACTCGCCCCCTCCACCAAATTCGAAGCCCCCCCCTCGCCCTCCGGCAACACCAACTCCCACCCCAGCCGCCCCAACTCCCCCCGCAACAACCCCATCACCCCCTCCGACAACCCCGCATTGCAAAAAACCTTCTCCATACCCCCATCCTACGCCCCCCCCCGCACGAGCCGCATCGCAGCCCGCCTTCGCACGGCAACCCGTCCGCTTCTCGTAGTTTCCCACCCCCCAACCCCCACTCGCGCCCGTCACTGCCCACCAACTAGGTCCACATACAACCGCGACAACACAAGCGTCGTCCCGGTAAACGCCTTACCCACAGCCACCACCGGCGTCTCCACCAACACCTGCCCCACTGAGTTCCGTGGGCTGGACTACCTCAGGTTCGTCGTCGCCAGCCCGCCGAAGGCAAAGTGCCGCCGATTGACGGGCCGACGATGGCGGGGCTTAAGCCTTGAAACACACATGAATGCACCCTCAAGCCACAGTCCACCCGTCCACCGACCACATCAACAACACCATAACTTCGGTTACTTACGGCCTGCCGGATCGCCCGGAAGTAGCTGCGTCCCCGTGTCGTCGCCCTCCATAACGAATCGCGAAGAAGCCACGTCCCACCGTGCGATGATTGATGCCCCAGTCACTTTTGGTTGGCTCACTACGGTTAACCTGTCACCATCCTTGACTACCTCCGCCTCAAATTGCTGAGACAGTTTAGTAATTATCAATCCTGCGCCCGGGGATTCAGTAATAGCTATACTTTGGTACAGAAGCTTTCGATCACCTTCGAACCTAATTCCGAACCCATCGTGCCTGAACACTTCTACGACGTCTCCAGTTTCTGATAATGAATGAATCCTGAACACCAGCGACCAATCCATCGTAGATTTCTGTCCTTTCAACTGGTTTAGTAAATTCGCCTGAAAGGTACAGAACATCAAATCATATCCATCGAAAGACCATACTCGCGGCGAAAACTCTGGGATCCAAGACGAATCGGTCTGAAGGACACGAACGGGCTTCTGATCTCTGACTACAACCAAAGCACCCATGAGGTCATCCGGCATATCCGTGCTAGATTTCGTGCGCTGCAATGACCCAAAAATCAGGTTAGTACGACTGTCCGCGTAAATCACTGCAAATCTGAATCGTGGATCTTTACCGTGTAAGTCACGATTCAGATTGTGTGTACTTTCCATACCCGCAGCATCAATTGCGCCCCAAAAAACATCCAAGTTAGCTGCGGACAAGCTGTACACCAAAGTACGCGAGACAGTCAATACAACTACGAAAAGCAAGAACAACGAGGTGATTGCTATAATTGAAGTCTTCTTCGATATGATCATGTGGCCGGTGAATTAAGACTTTAACCGCAACAACCGCCGCGGGGAGGGGGCAAAAAGGACATCGGGGCCGTGGTTTCGTTAGGCCGGGTTTACCAAGACTCGTCCTTGCCAAAGGTCCAGCCCACGATGTCCCAGACCCATCTTACCCTCCCCGAGC
>JBBRUM010000186.1:0-7159 GCA_038247815.1 Tepidisphaerales bacterium
ACGACGGGCCCGACGGCCAGTCCATCACGACCCCGCCCCAGCCCATAAACGGCGCGGTGGCGAAGTACGTCCGCCCGATCGCCCCACCCCCAATCGCCTTTCCCACCTCCCCAAACACCGGTGACAACATTTGCCCCGGCGCCGCCGCCACGCTTTTCTCCGAACCCGCCTGCGCCGCAATGGTCCGGTCCACCTCCGGAATGCTGGTCCCCAGCGGGTTCTGCACATACACGTGCTTCCCTGCCTCCAGCGCCGCCACCATCTGCTCGCAAGGCAACTGCGCCGTCGTCAGCAGCCAAACCGCCTCGATCCGCCCGTCGGGCAACACTTCCCCAAAGCCCCCCGCCGTCACCTGTCCCCCAAACCGCCCCGAATACCCCCCGGCAAACCCCCGCGCTATCTCCGCCACCCGGTCACACAACCCGCACACCTCAAACCTTTACCTCCCCCCCGCCGTCAGTAGTCGTGGCGTCAGCGACCGCTCGAACAAATCGCCCAACCCCACAATCCCAATCCGCAACGCCCGCTTGCTCACGCGTCACCCGCCCCTTTCACATCACACGTCGTCCCCAACTCCCGCACCCGCCCCGACTCGATTTAATCCGCCACACCGGCGTGCACCGGCTTCACCGCAACATCCGCCGTCTGCCCGCGGGAGAAAAGAGTCGACCTCGGCGACGCGACCTCCACCCCGTCCACATCGTCGACCACCGCCGCTCCGAAATGCCGTGCCACATTCCACCGCGTCAGGTGCGGCAGAATCCTCCGTTGGGCAATAGCCCCGGAACCCACGACACCCATACGAAGTGGTCCCTTGCCCATCGCCCGAGTCCTTCACGAACCCCCGGCACTTCGCTCCCCCCACACCACCCCAACCGCCCTCCTACCCTCCCCTCATGTTCGAAGACGAGATCACACCCCCCAACAAACCCCCAGCCGATCCCACCGTCCGCGCCCGCGAAAAGGTCGAAGAGTTCCGCATGCACGCCGAACTCGCCGCCGTCTTCGAAGGACCCCGAAAGTTCTCCGCCGAACTCCTTCCCGACCTCCCCCACGCCCTTGCCAAAGACATCCAGCTCGCCATCGCCAAGCTCGACAAAGCCCGCGCCAATACCGGCCAACTCGTCCCCCCTCCAGACCCCGCCAATCCCCTCTCCCCCGAACCCGTCGCCGAAGCCCTCCGACTCCTCACCCTCCCCACCACCGCCCACCTCTCCACGAACGACTACCACCTCTCCCGCCGACCGGGCGAAGTCCTCATCGCCCGGTTCCTGTCAAGCGACGAAGTCGACACCTTCTTCTCCCGCCTCCAAGCCCACTTCGACGCCGCACTCGACGGCCACAAGGAAGACGAACGCCAGGAAAACCAGTGGCGCAACGACCCCGCCTCCGCCGCCTACCTCGCCGAGCTCGAAAAAATCTCCCTTAACCTCCCCGAAATCTACATCCGCCCCCATGTCGCCAAGCACGGCCTCTTCGCCCTCAACACCCAAACCGCCGACGAAGTCAACATCGCCTATCTCGCCGACTACATCATGAACATCACCCCCGCCGACCTCGTCGGCGAAGACAACGCCCCCCCCGACGCCCCCACCGACCAAGACCTCGCCTGGTACTTCAAGCTCTTCCTGCTCCGCGGCTATCACAAAAAAACCGAACTCGCCCTTTTCTTCGCCTTCCTCCAGAAAACCGACGACGCCTGGTAACCCTCCCGCAAAATGAACCGGCGTCCGAGCGGGGAAACCGCCGCAGACGCCAATCCAAGGAGCAACACATCTCACCCCTCACCGACGACGACGCACAAGTTTTCCTGCCGCCACCGCCAACAATCCCATCGACCCCGGCTCGGGGATCACGCCCGCGTGCGGGTGAACCGACACCACGTCCCACACCAAATCCTTGATCGCCGCGTCCAGTGCCGGGTCCACAACGCCCCACGGATTCGTCGTCAACCCCGCCGGGTCGGCCTTGAACAGCGTTGCGTAGTACGTGAGCCCCACAAGGTAGCTCCCGATCGCCACATTGCCGAACTGCGGCAGCACGTCGAAGTGGATCCCGTCGGAGTACAACTGCACGACGTCCGTGAACCCCGGGATAAGCCCGGCTTCGGCCCGGCGGTCGAACTCGTACAGAACGTCGCCCACCGGCACGAGCAAAATCGGCTTGCCGAACGTCGGATTCTGATCCCGCAACCCGAACATTACCTGCTCAAAGTACGCCCGGGATTCCTCCGTTCCGTTCGCCCCGGTATACGCCCGGTCCCACTTCGACTGATAGTCCAGCGAGCCATTGGCGTCCCGCCTCGGCCAGCGCGAGTAGACGTAGAACTGCGTGTCGGCGTTGGCCGCGTTGGTCTTCGCCAAGCTGATAAAACGCTGGGAGTAATCCAAGTCGCTGGCCAGTTGACGGTCGAACGGCTGGAGAATGATCGAGTCCCACGACCAATCCGGGTTGGTGAACGCCGCCTGTGGGTGGTTGTACGGCGCGTTTACGAACCCGCCCGTGGGGCTATTCCACAGAAACTCCAGCGGCGACCCCGGAATCACCTGCCTACCCCACGGCATGAAGTTCCCGCGCTCCAGCGACAACTGCCGCAGGTTCTCCTGGTTGATCGCGTCTGTCACCGAGTTGCCAATGAAGTACGCCCGGTTCGGCCGCTGCGTCACCGCCGCAGCCGACGTCGACCGCGGCGTCACATCGTTAAAACTCCCCCCAAACCTTATCGCGTCCATCCCCCCCGTAAGCCGGTTCTGATTCGGGTAAAACTGGATCGACCTGAAGTACACATCCCGCGTCGAGTTGAGCACCGTCCCCGCCACGTTCGGCGCGCTTACCCCCGCGCCCAGGGTCGGGTTCACAAACAGCGTCACCCGGTCAGACGCGGCGCCGAGAAAGTCGAACTTGAACACCAGCAGGTTCGTCTGCCCGGGAATCCGCCGCACCCCCGTGCTCACCACCGGCGGCTGAACCCCACCCGGAACTTTCTCGCCCAGCGTAAACCGCCCCCCACCGACCCCCACCTTGATCGCCCGGTCGCTCTCCGCCCAGCGAATGGCCGAGTCGTGGAAGCTCAGGTTAAAATCCTCCGTCTCCACAAACTGATTCAGCAGCACCGAAGCCCACAGCGTCGTCCCCTCCGCACCCGCCATCGCCCCCGAACCCGTCTGCTTCCTGAACGGCGTCCACGGCGTCGCGGGCTGCCCCACACTCGGAATCGAAAGTCCAATCCCAGACCCCGTAAACGCCCCCCCGCCCACCACCGAGTTCCCCACCGTCCGCAGCCCCGCGTAGCTCAACCCCGACGTGTGCACCCGATACCCCAGCGGCGACAACCCCGGATTCTGCGAGTCCCACGCCGTAAATCCGAACCCCGACGTCGTCCCATGCACCTGCCCCGGCGCAAGATCAAAGTCGTTCTCCGCAACCAACTGGGCCAACCCCACCGCCGGACTCAAACCCGCAACCGCCGCCACAATCATCAAATGCTTCTTCATGAAAACTCCACAAAAAACCTTCCTACATCCGAAACCCCAACAGCTAACTTCATCAACTCAAACCGTATACCAAGCCTCATCCACGACAAGCTCCGAAACAAGCCATCTGAACGTTTGCCCCGCCGTATTTCAGCAACTCGACTATTTTTTACGACACTTCCTCCAAAGCGCGTCAAATCAGGTAACTTGGCCCTCCCACAACCCCCGCACACAATTTCGCCCAACCATGCCCCGCCAACCCCTCCAAACCGTCCGCTCGGTCGTCGTCAAGCTCGGAACCCAGCTCCTCTCCAAGCCAGACCGCACCCTCGACACCGACTTCATCGCGCGCATCGCCGCCCAGATCGCGACTCTCCGCGAGCAAAGCATCCGCGTCACCGTCGTCTCCTCCGGCGCCGTCGGAGCGGGGATGGCTGCGCTCAAGCTCGTTAAACGCCCCGCCGACCTCGCCACCCTCCAAGCCGTTGCCGCCGTCGGACAGCCGCGCCTCCTGGCCGCATGGTCCGACGCGCTCGCCCCGCATGGCCTGGCAGCCGCGCAAATCCTCCTCACCCGCGAGGACATCGACCACCGCACCCGATTCCTCAACCTTCGAAACACCCTCGCAGCCGCCGAAACCCTCGGCGCCGTCCCCGTCATCAACGAAAACGACACCGTCTCCACCGACGAAATGGTTCGCATCTCCTTCGGCGACAACGACCTCCTCGCCGCACTCGTCACACAATCCATCCAAGCGCAACTCCTCGTCCTGCTCTCCGTCGTCGACGGCGTCCTCGACGCGGCTGGAAAGTCCGTCCGCACCGTCGCCACGCCCGACGAAGCGCAAGCCCTCGTGCGGAAGGAACAGTCCGCAGCCGGCAAGGGGGGAATGGACTCCAAGGTCAACGCCGCCCGGATCGTCACCGCCACCGGCGAGCACCTCGTCGTCGCCGACGGCAGAACCCCCGACGTCCTGCCCAGACTGCTGGCTGGCGAAGAACTCGGAACCGTCTTCCTCCCCTCTTCCCGCCCGGGGAAGACCACCGCCGCCCGGGGCAAAAACCGCTGGATCTCCTCCGCCAGACCCACCGGATCGGTCACCGTCGACGACGGCGCAGCCAAAGCGCTCGCCCGTGGCGACCGCTCGCTCCTGCCCGCTGGGATCATCGACGTCCAAGGCACGTTCGAACCCGGCGACCTTATCGAAATCCTGACCATCACAGGCACAACCCTCGCCCGTGGCCTGACCAACTACTCCGCCAGCCAAATCTTGCTGATCCGGGGCAAAAAGTCGCAAGAAGTACGAAAGCTCCTTCCCGATGCGTCTTATGACGAAGTCATCCACCGGGATCATCTTTTGTTGCTACCCCCTGACCGGGCGAACAACGTCGCAGCGAGCAGATAAATACGCGAGGTTCGGGGGGTGACTAACGTACTCCGGGTGGGGGTGTCTAGATGGGAAGACAAAAGGAGTTTGCGATGAAATTCGTTGTGATGGGATTGGCAGGTTTGATGTTGGTTCCGGCTGTTGCTGTGGCGCAATCAGGTGGTCGAGACGACCGTGGCACGCGGTTCAACGCAAATGTGAGCCATTCGGACCGTGGCGGTGGTGGCTGGGACCGTGGCTATGGTGGCGGAGGTTGGGACCGGGGTGGTGGTTGGGATCGGGGTCGGGGCGGCTGGGACCGTGGTCGCGGCAGTTCGGTTTCCATCGGCGTTGGCATCGGCCAGAGCTGGGGACCGTCGTTTCAGCCCTACTGCCAGCAGCCGGTGTTCATTCAGCGACCGGTCTTCGTGCAGCAGCCGGTCTTTGTGCAACAGCCCGTGTTTGTACAACAGCCGGTGTTTGTACACCAACCTGTTTTCGTCCCCCAACCGGTCTTTGTGCAACAGCCCGTGTTCGTGCCCCAGCCGGTCTTCGTGCAACAGCCCGTGTTTGTGCCCCAGCAGGTCTTCGTGCAACAGCCGGTCTTCGTGCAGCAGCCGGTGTTCTACCAGCCGGCGGTGTTCTGCCCGCCGAGTAATCGCGTGAGCTTCTCGTTCTCCTACCGCCGGTAGTCGAGACGGACAAACTCTTCCCAGATGAGGCGGCCCGTCCGAATCGCACGGGCCGCCTTTCATTGCGCTTTACTCGAGGGCGAAAACGGCAAAGACCGAGGCTCGGATGGCGATGCGCCCAGCCGGGAGCGACTCGCCGGGATCAGCCCCACCTTGGGCGGGGGCGAAGGCCATCTGGTTTTGGAAGTTCGCGCGGTTGGCGGGGAACCAAGGCGCGGACTGCTCGGAGATCGACTGGACCGGGCCGAGTTTGGCGGAGAGTTCGGTGGCGAGAATCTCGGCTTTCTCGCGGGCGGCGCGGGCGGCGAGTCGGCGGGCTTCGTCGCGAAACTTGGGTAGCTGGGTGGACTCGAATTCGACGCCTTCGAACAGGTTGGCGCCGTTGGAGAGGCTGGAGTTGACGACTTTTTCGACGAGTGTGAGGTCGCGGAGCTTGAGGGTGTACATGCGGCGGGCCTGGTACCCCACGATCGCGCGGCGTTCGAGAAAGTTGGGCTGATTGTAGATGATTTCGACGGAAACGGCAGAGGTTTGGAGGTCTTGCTCGTCGATTCCGAGGGCTTTGACGGCGGCGATCAGAGCGCGGGATTGCTGTTCGATCTTGCCGGTGGCCGTGGCGAGGTTGGGGTCGAAGATCTCGGCGCCGAAGCGGATGGTGGCTTGGTCGGGAACGACGAAGACGGTGGCTTCGCCGGTGACGGTCACTTGGCGCGGCTGGGGCGCGGGCGCGGGAACCTGCGCCGTCGCCACTAGGGGGGAGATCAGGGCGGCGAGTGTGAAGATCGAGCAGAGGTCGGGAAGGTGCGGGCGGTTCATGTGCGGACTCCTTGGGCTTGAGGTTCGATTGACAGTTGACCACACGGTGGCGGGTAGGACCAGCGGCGGTGGATGGGGGGTTGGACGCGTGGGGGAGGTGCGGGGTTTGCACATTCAGTAACAGAGCGGGCCACCCGGATGGGCGGCCCGCGGGGGTATTGGGTTCGATCGGGGTCCTAGCCGATGATGATGTCGCCGAAGACTTGGCCGGAGATGCGTTGGCGGGCGATCGCCCCGGCGCGGATGGTGACGCCGGAGTTGACGTCGCCGCCGACGGTGAGCTGGGAGATGGGGCCGGTGATGTCGACCTCGTTGGCGATGGTGTCGGAGCTGGCGAAGACCGAGCGGCCGACGCGGAGCTGTTTGAGGGACGAGCCACGGATGGCGTAGGCGGCTTCGCCGTCGCCGAGTTGGCCGTCGACGTTGATGTTGCCGATAGCACGGAGGCCGGTGGTGGCGGGGTCGCCCGAGCGGACCGAGCCGAGCAGATTGCCGTTGCGGACGCTGATCTTGCCCACGTCACCCGCGACGGTGGAAACCGTCGCGCCGGAGTTCACCGAGCCGCCGGCGATGTTGATCGTGCGGAGACGGTTGAACGCGGTGACGTTGGCGCCGATGTCGCCGCCGGTGACGTTGAGGGTTTGGATGTCGCCAGCGGTGGAGGTGATGTTGGCGGCGACGAGGGTGCGGTTTGCGTCGCCGTCGGACTGGACGCGGATGTTGCGGATCGATCCGGTGGCCGTGACCGCGCCGGTGATGCGGCCGCGGACGGAGATGGTTCCGACCGTGCCGGAGACGGTGAGGTTTGAGGC
>JBBRUM010000187.1:0-7127 GCA_038247815.1 Tepidisphaerales bacterium
AGCCGAAGCTGGGTGCGTTGAAGTCGGACAGTCCCGTCACCCCAGTCGAGCGTGTTGTCTTTGAGCTGCGGCATCGGCAACTGCGTCGGTGGCTTCTCGAACTGCAGCGTGGCCATGGCGACGGCACAGGCTTCGATCATGCGGTAGTCGTCGGCGGTCCAGAGCGTCATCGACACCCGCCTGGCGGCGTCCAGCAGGTGCGGTTCGGCGGCACGACGAAAGTCGCGGGTCTCATCGAGACCGAGGAGATCAAACAACCGCACGACCGCGGCCACCACCCCCTGCTCAGTCGCCCGCGTTGACCGCAACATCGCCACCAGCAACGTCCTTGCCGGCGCCATCGCCCGCTCGACGGCATTGCTGCTCATCGGGCGGGAATGAAGGAGAGATTCGCAGACGTCGAGGCTGTCGAGTCGGACCGAATTGACGACCACCGCGAGCTTCTCGGCAAACTGAGCCCGGATATTGCATCGGTGTGATCAGATGTGTTACCGATGGGGGTCTTGCTTCGGGTCGGCGGGTTGCGCGCTGCATCGCACCTGCCCCGGGTGTGGTCGTGATTTGGTGTCGGTCATGGACTACTCCTTTGCTGTCGAAGGGTTGAGTACCGCTGCTTTCATTCCAGCCGGACGTGGGGTTCCAAGCGGCGGACGGTTTGTTCGAATAAGGCTTTGAGCGGATAGCTACCACTCAAATGCGGCACGACCCGCCGGACGCTGCCGACCACCACCGCGCCGATCTTGAGCAGTTTCACCCGGATTGTCGTCGCCTGTGCCCGCGTAAGTTCCGTCCCCGCCAAAGCCGTGCGACGCAGCGTCTGGATCGGCGTGTATGTAAAACTACTCAGCAGCAGCCGGAACTGGTTGGCGGCGAACTTGTGGCAACTGCTACGCCTGGCGAACAGCCACAGTTGCTGCTCCTTAATCCGGTTCTCCTTCTCCCCCCGGCTGCAGTACCGCTTGTCATAGATCTTTTGTGCCCGCCACGGCACGCCTTCGTCCGTCAAACTGGCGACGATCAAGCGTGGATTGGCTCCTTGGCTGTTGTGCCCGGCTTTGTGGATGACCCGACGCTCGCGGTCCCAGGTGCCGGCGGCGTAGTCGAAGCACGTGAAGAGCCGCTGCTTCTCCCGGGTTTGTTCGCATTGCGTCTTGGCTTGGAGCATTAGTGGCCCGGCGATCTTCTCCAGCGTCTTATTACGCGCCAGCCCGATGACGGCGTCCACGCCGTGGCGGTCGCAGTAACACATCAGCTTCCGACGGCAAAAGCCCGAGTCGCCCCGGAAGATGATTTTCACCCCGGGCTATTGTCGCCGCAGACGATCGACCAGCAGCGTCAGGATCGACCGACTGTGCCGGGCCACGTCGAGGTTTGACGGACGCAGGTACGACGCCAGCAGTTGCTCGCCGCAGAAGACGTACAGGCGAAGGTAGCAGCAGCCGTCGTAATAGCCGCGAAAGAATCGGCCCTTCTGGTCCCCGTGAATGGGATCGTCCGTGGCGTCGAAGTCCAGCGCCAGTTCCGTTGGGGTCGAGTCGAACGATTCGATGAACAGTTCCACCAGCAGCTCGGACATCTCCACGCGGGCTTCGCGTCCGACCCGGTTCTGCAGCCGGCACGGGGTCGCCGGCGATGCCAGCGGGCGGGCTTGGTCGGCGTCGCGGTCACTGGCCAGTTGCATGAGCGGGTAGACAAGCACGCCGTGATAGTCGTTAAGATCCTCCCACCCGCAGGCGATGCCAAGGACGCGCTGAGCCAGCAGGGTTTGCTGGTCGTGCTCGATCATCGTCGCGTCACTCGGGTCGGGGATGCAGGCGGCCAGACGCCGGAACAAGCCCGACATGACCGCCACCTCACGCAGCACCAACGCCCCGGCGTCAGAGGTGATCCGGCCGGCATCAAACTTTGCGAGCAAACACCGGCGGCCCAGGGATGTAAACGCGATCGCCTACGGGTTACAGTCTGTATGCACAGCCCAGCCTTCTTGCCAAGGTTCAAAGGTGTGGTAGGTCCCATTTCTATAGGGAGTTGGGCTGTCGCGCCATCGGTCAAACCGAAACAGTGATGCAATATTGAGGCTGGACTGCGCTTGCGCCGCCGAACTGTTTGATCGCGGTGGGAAGCTGGTCATGGGCGAGTGCTCGCGCCCCGCCACCGCCCCCGGCTTGGCTGAATCTGCGGTCATTCCGAGTCGGGCGTCGGCGGTGGTCGACTGGTCGGCTGGTCGAGCTGGTTGGGCGGATCGTCTATGGCTCGGAGGACTTCACCGCCTAGGGGTACGCGGCACACATGGATCCGCCGCCGTCCGTCGCGTTACGTCGGCGCTAAACAACAACATGCTCAGCTTGAAGATGTCCCCTTTTCTTACCGGGCTCGAGGTCGGCTTCACCCGGCACCTCGCGCGCGACCCTTTCGGTCTCGGCCCCCTTGCCGGTGGCGTCATGACCAGCGGCGGATCGCTGGCGACCCTACACCGCCTCGCAGTGGCCCGGAACAAGATCATCGGATCGACGCGCGACGGTCTGGCCGGTCGCGTGGCGCGCCGGGTCGTCTTCGCCTCGGAGCACGACCACACCTCGATTGGCGAGGCCGCGATGCTTCTCGGTCTCGGCACGGGGGCCGTCGTCGGCGTCCCGGCGGATGGCCACTGCCGGACGCGACCCGCCGCCCTCCGACGTGAAGTCTCCGCCTCCCCGATCGGGGCGAGCGTCCCTTCGCTGTCGTCGCCGCCGCCGGCGCGACCGACACCGCCGCCGTCGATCCGCTCGGGCCGCTTGCCGAGATCGCCAGCGAGCACAAGCTCTGGTTCCACGTCGACGCAATCTACGGCGGCGCGGTCCGCGTCAGCGACCGCCACCGCGACATACTCGCCGGAGTCGAACTCGCCGACTCGGCCGGTTTCGACCCGTATAAATGGTGGTATCTCGCACGAACGTGCTCGCTGGCGCTGCTTCACGACTTGTCGCGAATGATCGGCGCCTCCCGCGTCGCCGCCCCCTGCATGAGCGACTCCGGCCCGGCCACCAACCTCGGCGAAATCTCGGTCGAGGGATGGCGCCCGGCCGAAGTGCTCAAGCTTCACCCCGCTCTCCAGCACCTCGGCCGCTTTGGCCTCGAAGCGCTCATCGAACACTCCTTCGTTCTGACCCACAACTTCACCGCCGCGTGTCGCCGACGGCCGCACATCAAGCTCGCATCCGACCCCGACTTAAACATCGTTTGCCTCCGCCTGCGACCGCCCGTGTACCCCGAGGCGCATCTGGACGCCCTGCACACGGCATTGCGGAAAAACCCGCAGGAGAGCGGAATTAGGCTGTCTCTTGCGATTTTTCGGGGCGGGCGCTGGCGATGCCTGCTGTTGCTCAACCCCGCCGTCGAGTTCGCCGAAGGTTCCGACTTCTGGAAAGTCGTCGATGCATTCCCGGCAGCGCCGAGATGAAGCTCGCCGCCTTTCGCCGCCCCCTCCCTCACGCCGCGGCCGCCCCGCCCGCCTCCGCCATCGCCCTCGGGAAGTCGCACATCACTGTCGTCCCTGCGCCCACCGTCGAGGTGATCCGCACCGTTCCCCCCAGCGCGTGGGCCGCGTGCTTCACGATCGCAAGCCCCAGTCCCGTTCCCCGCGTGCTCGAGCCGGTTCGGGCGGGGTCCACCTGGTAAAAGCGTTCGAAGACGCGGTCGATGTGCTCGGCAGCGATGCCCATGCCCGTGTCAGCCACGATCAGCGAGAAACCGCCCTCTCCCCCGCCCTCCGTTCCCGACGGCCCGAGTGTCACCGTTATCCTCCCCCCCGACTGCGTAAACTTGATCGAGTTCTCCACCAGATTCTTCAGCACCAAATTCAACAGCCGCGGATCCGTGTTCAGCGGCGCATCCTCCGGCGACGTCTCGAACACCAAATCCAACCCCTTCTCCCGCGCCACCGGCCCGAGCGTCGACAGCACCATCGAAAACGCCTCGGCCGCACGAACCTCCCGCACCTGCGCCTGCAAGTCCGGACTCTCCACCCGCGACAAGTCCAACAAATCCCGCAGCATCTCCTCCAGCCGACGAATGTGCCCGTCGATGATCCCGACGCACTTCCGCGTCTGGTTCGGGTCGTCGTCCAGCACATCGCGCAGCGTTTCAAACGCGATCTTGATCGCCGCGATCGGCGTCCGCAGCTCGTGCCCCGCGTTGGCGACGAAGTCCGTCTTCATCTGCACAATGGCCGCGAGCTGCGTCACGTCCCTCAGCAGCAGCAGCACGGCGCCGCCGGGATTGCGCACGGCGACGGCTTGGAATACAAACCGAGTTCCCCCCCGCGTGATCTTCACTTCCTTCTGCGCCAGCGCCCGCTCCTCCGTCGCCGGCGCTTTCCGCACCGAGTCGAACAGCTCGAGCAGCACCTGGTCCGTCACCACCGACACGATCTTCCGCCCCACCACCGCCGCCCCCGGCAACTGCAGCAGCCGCACCGCCGCCGCGTTCAGCAGCGTCACCCGCTCCTCGCCGTCCGTTAAAATCATCGGGTCTGGCAGGGCATCCACCAGCGGACGCAGGTCCGCCGCCCGCGGCGACGCCATCTGCCTCTGCAAATGCCCCACCTGCGCCTCCAGCGCCCTGGACCGACGCACAGCCGGCAACGCCACCATTACATACGACAACGCACCCACCAACGCACCCACCGCCAGCGACACCGCCATCACCGCCAAAATAACCGATACTTCCGTCACGCCCGCATTGTACCCCCAACCCCGCGCCAGTCCCCCAGCTCGCCCCGTCGTTCCCCCGCAACACCCCCGCGCGGTAAGCTCCCTCCACATGAACTACCGCAATCTCGGCGCCTCCGACGTGAAAGTCTCCGAAGTCTCCTTCGGCTGCTGGACCATGGGCGGCCTCAACTGGGTCAACGGCCAGCCCAACGGCTGGGCAAACGTCGACGAAACCGAAATCACCGCCGCCATCAAGACAGGCCTCGATCACGGCGTCAACCACTTCGACAACGCCGACGTTTACGGCAACGGCAAAGCCGAACAAATGCTCGCCCGCGTCCTCAAAAACCTCGGCGTCAAATCCGAGTCCGTCATCATCGCCACCAAAATCGGCCACTTCCCCGGCACCGCCCATCACGCTTACGAACCCGCCCACATCCGCCACCAGTGCGAGCAATCTCTTATCAACCTCCAACGCGATTACATCGACCTCTACTACTTCCACCACGGCTGGTTCGGCGAACACCTCCATGCCGCCGCCGGCACCATGGACGCTCTCGTGAAGGAAGGCAAAGTCCGACTCAAAGGCCAATCCGCCTACTCAGCCGAGGACTTCGAAAAATCCGTCCCCGTCGTCAAACCCGCCGTCCTCCAATCTTGGGCACACGCACTCGACGACCAGTTCATTCGCCCCGGTTCACGCGTCAACACCCTCATGGAAAAACACAACCTCTCCTTCGTCGCCTTCTCACCCCTCGCCCAAGCCCGCCTCCTCGATAAATTCGACCCCGCCCACCCCCCCACCTTCGAGCCCGGCGACCACCGCCAAAACAACAAATCCTTCTCCCCCGAAGAAATCGCCAAACTCAAACCCCGCCTCGCCCAACTCAAATCCCGCTTCGGCGAATCCACCGAAGCCCTCGCCGCCACCGCCCTGAACTACCTCCTAGCCAACCCCAAAGTCTGCTGCGTAATCCCCGGCTTCCGCAACGAACGCCAAGCCCGCTGCAACCTCGCCGGCGTCGGCAAATTCCTCTCCCCCGCCGACCTCACCTTCATCGAATCCGCCCTCCACGGGTAAATCCACTTGCTCGGACCGACACAGATAAAACCCGGACAAAAGAACCCCGACAAGCCAACTTTCACTCGCGTTCTCAAGTTCGCCCACCATTCGTGGGAAAGCCACTCTCCATTTTTGTCCGTTCCCCGTCTGACCAAGTCCGAGCCACTCCTGCTCTCTATCCGGTCCTTTCCGCGACAGTCCGTGGCCACCCTCCCCGCCCCCTCTCCGCGCCCGGGCTGACGCGGGCAAAACAATCGACCTCCCGCGCGCTTGCGTCAACTCGTGTTGTCTCCGCGCCAGCCCGTGGCAACCACCAATCACTACGCCCGGCGACGCAGCAACACCACCGACCCCAGACCCAGCAGCCCCAGGCTCGCCGGCTCGGGAATCACCGTCCCCGAAATCACGATCGAGTCCAGCCGCCAGTTCCCCGACGTGCTGTTGATCACGTTGCCCGCGAGATTCACATACTGCCCCGCGTTCGCGCCATCCGGAGCAAACGCCGACACAATCCGAACCCCGAACAACGCATTGTCACTCACACCCGTAACGCCCAGCGCCGCGAAGTCCACCGTCAGCCCGTTCACGAAGCCCTCCGTCGCCGGACCCACGCGAATCGGCCCGACGTTCGTCCATGTCAGTCCGTCCACCGTGTACTGCGCCTGCTGGTGCTTCACACCCATCGACGTCGGCTGCCAGTCGTACGTCAGCACGACATTCTCAAACCCCGCAGTGCTCGACAAGAACTGCGCTCCCTGCGTGTACTGCGGTGCAGCCGCCGCCCAACCGTTCCCGATCCCCGTCCCGGCGCTTCGGATCCGCCACGCCTTGTTACCCACCGCCGGACCCGTGCTCCCCAGATTCACCAGCACGTCCGCCGTCGTCACACTCGGAAGCGTCGTAAACGTGTTGGTCATCCCCAGTGGCTGCGCAACGCCCGAACCCACCGACGGCGTCGGCGCATTGTTGATCGCCGTCGCCAACTCCTCAAAGTTCCACGCCGTCACGACCGCCGCCCCCGAGAACGACCCACCCAACCCCACAACCACCGACGCCACCAACGCTGCTCGCTTGAACATGTTCTCTCCTTCTCGAACCTTCTTCAGCCAAGGACGCGCCCGCTTCGGACACCAAAACTCCCCAGCCGCAAGAGCCCGTATCCTTGCACCACCCCCGCACCCCACGCATTAGCTTTGTGTTCACTCCCCATGAATCCCCCGCAAACCCACCACACCCATCTAAATCCGTCCCCATAACCCAACCGCCCATCACCGGCCTCAACACGTCCCACTCCCGAACGACCTCACCCCCATCAAAACGGCCCTCCACGCGAAACTCCCTTTACTCGGACTCACGCGGACAAAAACACCCAA
>JBBRUM010000188.1:0-7119 GCA_038247815.1 Tepidisphaerales bacterium
AAACCCATGGCAGAAGAAAACACGCAAGCAACGACGGAATCACCGGCAGCACCCCAACCCGTGGCCCCCACGGCACCCGGCTCGCAGCAGCAGCGGGGCGGTGGTGGTGACCGCGGCGGTCAAGGTGGTGGCGGCGGCGGACGCGGCGGTCAAGGCGGCGGCGGACGCGGCGGCTTCGGCGGCGGCGGTCGTGGCGGCCCGCGCCGTAACGAGCGCGACCGCGACGAATCCGGCCTCGAATCAGCCGTCGTTCGGATCTACCGCTGTTCCAAGGTCGTCAAGGGCGGTCGTACGTTCTCCTTCGGCGCTCTCGTCGTCGCCGGCGACCGCAAGGGCAACGTCGGCATCGGCTACGGCAAGGCCAACGAAGTGCCCCCAGCCGTCGAGAAGGCCACGAAAGACGCCCGCAAGCAGATGATCAAGGTCAACCTCAAGGGCTCGACCATCCCGCACATCGTCAAGGGCACCAGCGGCGCATCGTCCGTTGTTCTCGTCCCGGCCCGTCCGGGTACGGGCGTCACCGCCGGCAAGAGCGTGCGGCCCTGCATCGAGCTGGCCGGTATCACAGACATCCTCACCAAGGCCTACGGCTCGACCAGCCCGAAGAACCTTGTCAAGGCCACGATGAAGGCCCTCGCCCAGCTCCAGCTCCGCGAGCAGGTTGAAATCGCCCGGGGCGTCGGCTTAGATGCCACCGCAGGCTCGATTCAGTAAGTGTTCGTTTTGATTTTCGTCCGTTCGGTCCCGTCCTTCGGTAAGTTCTTCCTGTTCTTCGAGAAACTGGTGCAGCCATGAGCATGATCCACGAAATCACCCCCACCGCCCCACGTTGGAAGAAGCCCCGCCGTAAGGGGCGCGGCGAGTCCTCCGGCCGGGGTAAAACCTGCGGCAAGGGCAACAAGGGCTCCAAGGCCCGCGGCGGCAAGTACATCAAGCGCGGCTACGAAGGCGGCCAGACCCCCATCTTCCGCCGCTTCCCCAAGCGTGGTTTTTCCAACGTCAACTTCACGACGCGCTACCACGTCATCAACCTCGGCGACCTCAACGTCTTCGCCGACGGCAGTACCGTCGATCAAGCCGCCCTCATCGAGAAGGGCCTGATCCCCGGAGAGCGTCTGGCGGTCAAGATCCTCGCCGAAGGTGAACTGACCAAAAAGCTCACCGTCCACGCAGGCTGGTTTTCCAAGACCGCCCACGGCGCCATCATCAAGCTCGGCGGCGCCGCCCTTAACGCAGCCGGCAACCCATTCGAGTTCCCCAAAGTCAAGAAGAAGTTCGTCCTGCGCGCCAAGGTCAAGAAGGCCGACGGCGCGCCCTCCGAAGAAAAGAAGGACTAACTCTCCCCCTTTCCCGGCTACCCTGCCACGCCCATCACATCCCAACTTTGCATATGGCCCCGGCTAGCCCGGGGCCATATAACTAATACCACATGTTCAAGACCTTCCTTAATGTGTTCAAGGTCCCCGAGCTCCGAAACAAGGTGCTCTTCACCCTGTTCATGTTGCTCATTTACCGCATCGGCTACCACGTCACCATCCCCGGCGCCGATCAAGCCGCCTTCGCCGAGATGGCCGAACGCCAGCAGTCAGACACCAGCGCCGCCGGTCGCCTCGCCTCGTACGTGTCGCTCTTCTCCGGCGGTAACCTCAACCAAAGCACCATCTTCGGCCTGGGCGTCATGCCCTACATCTCGGCCTCGATCATCATGCAGCTGCTGACCACAGTGGTCCCAACCCTTGAAAAGCTGAAAAAAGAGGGCCAGTCCGGGCAGCGCAAGATCCAAGAGTGGACCCGCTTCCTCATGATTCCGTTGTGCCTCACGCAGGCGATCATGTGGCTGAGCTACATGGAGGCGCAGAAGCTCGTCGCTCCCGGCTTGGCGGGAACCACCGCTTTCTGGGTCGTGGGTACCCTCGCCCTCACTGCCGGTTCGGTCTTCCTCATGTGGGTCGGCGAGCAAATCGACGAATACGGCCTCGGCAACGGCATCTCCCTGATCATCCTTGCGGGCATCGTCTCGCGCATGCCCAGCGCCGTCATCGAGCTTTTCTCGCTTACCAGCTTCACAGCCGGCGGCTCGGGCGGCGAGAAGCCCCTAGGCGTCGGCCACGTCATCGCCCTCATCTGTGCATTCCTCATCGTCGTCGCCGGGTCCATCTGGGTTACCCAGGCACAACGCCGCATCCCCATCCAGCAAGCCAAGCACACCCGCGGCAGAAAGGTCTATGGCGGCCAGAAGCAGTACCTCCCCCTCCGTGTCAACCACGGCGGCGTAATGCCCATCATCTTCGCCCAGTCACTCATGCTCTTCCCGGGCATGGTCCTCGGCGCCCTCGCCTCCTCCTTCGCCGCCTCCGCCGCCCAAGCCGGATCCGGCGGTTCCGGCTGGTTTGCCAACACCATCTTCTTCCTCAACAACCAATTCGGCTTCGGGCAATTCCTCTACGTCCTTACCGAACTCTGCATGATCTACTTCTTCGCCTACTTCTGGACCACCGTCCAGTTCCAGCCGAAGGAAATGGCCAATCAGCTCCGAGACTATGGCTCGTTCGTCCCCGGCCTTCGCCCCGGCAAGCGCACCGCCGACTACCTCGAAAAAGTGATGATGCACATCACCTACGTCGGAGCCGGGTTCCTCTGCGTTATCGCCGTCGTCCCCATATTCGTCACCACCCTCATCGGCATCCCCTACCACATCTCCGCCTTCATCGGCGGCACGGGCCTGCTCATCGTCGTCTCGGTCGCCCTCGACGTCGTCCAGCGCATCGAAGCCAACCTCCTCATGCGCAACTACTCCGGCTTCCTCTCCGAGGGCGGCAATAAGGGCAAGCGCATCAAAGGCCGCCAGTACTGACCCCGCCCGGTTCCCGTCCCCGCCCGTCCGCTTCCCCGTTCGTCCGCTTCCCCCCCCGGGGCAAACACATGGCGATCATTCTCAAATCCCGCCGCGAGTTGGACGCCATGCGTCGCACCGGCAAGCTCGGCCACGACATCCTCAAGATGCTCGAATCCGCCGTTGCCCCCGGCGTGACCACGGGCTATCTCCACGACCTCGCCAAGGACCACCTCAACCGCGCCGGCGCCCGCGGCATGAGCAAGAACTACCCCACCTACAAAGACGGTGAGGGCTTCCCCGCCCACATGTGCATCTCCGTCAACGAGGAAGTCGTCCACGGCATCCCCGGTTCGCGTCCGCTCAAGTCCGGCGACATCGTCACTCTCGACCTCGGCCTAATGCTCGACGGCTACTGCGCGGACACCGCAGTCACCGTCCCCGTCGGCGTCGTCGCCCCGCGCGTCCAAAAGCTTCTCGACGTCACCAAAGCCACCCTCGACATGGCCATCGACCTCTGCAAGCCCGGCGTCAAGTGGAGCGAAATCGCCCGCACGCTCCAGCAGTACGTCGAGAGAAACGGCTTCGGCGTCGTCCGCGAGTTCGTCGGCCACGGCGTCGGACGCTCCATGCACGAAGACCCCAAAATCCCCAACTTCTTTACCCAGGAACAGCTCAAAGGCGACTTCCGCCTCCGATCCGGAATGACACTAGCCGTCGAGCCCATGGTCGTCGCCGGCCGCCGCGACGTCGTCCTCCTCGAAGACCAATGGACCGTCGTCACCGAAGACCGAAAACCCGCCGCCCACTTCGAGCACACCGTCGCCATCACCGACGGCGGCTGTGAAATCCTCACAGACGGCCGAGCCCCCCAGCCTGCACTTGCCCCCAAGCCCGACGTTGCTGCCGCTGCCGTCTAAAGCTCCTCTACCGCCCGAGTGCGGACGGCCCCACTGCCGCTCTCCCCCTAAATTCAAACCGGATCACCCCAACGCAACCGCTCACATCCTGCCTAAACTCCACTCGCGGCGCGAGGTAAGTGTGTGTGAAGGTCTTGAAAGACAAATCATTCGCGCCTATAAAGAGTGATTCCCCACCCCAGGCTTAGACGCCACTTGAGCGATCGGCTTGGGGTTTTGTGTCCGCCCGTCCAGAGAACTTTTCGTAAGTGTTGATTAGACAAGAGGTTGGCCATGAAGGTGCGAGCGAGCGTTCGTCGGATTTGTGAAAACTGCAAGATCGTTCGGCGGAAAGGGATTGTCCGCGTCGTCTGCACCAACACCAAGCACAAGCAAAAACAGGGCTAACGCCCAGTCCGCTCCCCGGCATGGTCCGGGAAGCAACGCCGAGGCACCCCACAAGGTGTGCCCACGAGGCGCAAACCTTTAGCCCCGCTGGAGTAAGAGCATGCCCCGTATCAGTGGTATCGACATCCCCGCCGACAAACCCACCTGGATCAGCCTCACCTATCTCTATGGTGTCGGCCGCACGAATGCGCGCCAGATCCTCAAGGAAGCCGGTATCGACGGGCAAAAACGCGCCAAAGAACTTACCGAAGAGGAAATCGCCAAGATCATCTCGATCCTCGACAAGAGCGGCACCCTCGTGGAAGGTGCCCTGCGTCGCTCGGTGCAGCAAAACGTAAATCGCCTCCGCGAAATCAACAGCTACCGTGGTATACGCCACCGTCGCTCGCTTCCGACCCGCGGCCAGCGCACCCGTTCGAACGCCCGGACCCGCAAGGGCCCCCGCAAGACGGTCGCCGGTAAGAAGGGCGTCAAGGAACTCGGCAAGTAACTACTCGCCCCACTCTTACCTGATTTCCTTCCGCAAGGTTTGGTGAATTGGGGCAGAATGGGGCGCAATGTCCCACATTTCGTTTCATCAGCCTTTCATTTTCCCGGGGTACGACCAAGGTCGGATGATCCCGGAGGAGTAAGTCAACGTGGCAGAAAGTCAGAAACCAGTCGCCGGCAGCAAAGCCGCCGTGAAGAAAAAGGTCCGCAAGGGCGTCACCCGGGGCGTCGCCCACGTGAAGTCAACCTTCAATAACACGATGGTGACGATCACCGATACCAACGGTGAAACCATTTCTTGGGCCTCGGCGGGCACGGTCGGATTCAAAGGCGCACGAAAGAGCACCCCGTTCGCAGCCGGTCGGGCAGCCGACGCGGCCGCCAGTCAGGCCAAGAAGTCGGGAATGGTCGAAGTCGAAGTCAAGGTCAAGGGTCCCGGCGCCGGCCGCGAGCAGGCTATCATCAACCTGCAAAACGCGGGCTTGAAGGTCACGGGGATCGAGGATGTCACCCCTTTGCCGCATAACGGCTGCCGCCCCCCGAAGAAGCGCCGCGTCTAACCCCGCGGCGACATGGGCGGTACTTACGGCTCCATGTTGGAAAACAGATATTTGGCGAGCGTTTGACGAGGCGGGAGTACAGATAGCCCCTAACGGTTGGGGCGGGAACTTCCTGCAATTCATACGCTCAGCCCAGAGCGGCCCGAAAGGGTCCGAGTCGGTTCGGTCGGTCCCGGGTCTCACGGCCCACATTTTTGGAGAACACTATGCGTATTCGATGGCGCGGTTTGGAATTGCCTTCTCGCGTGGTTCGTGACGATTCGATCAGCACGGAAAATTATGCCAAGTTTACCGTCGAACCCTTCGAGCGCGGCTTTGGCACTACCGTCGGCAACTCGCTCCGCCGGATCCTGCTGTCCAGCCTCGAAGGCGCAGCCGTCACCCACGTGAGAATCTCCGGGGCCGAGCACGAATTCTCCACCCTCGCGGGCGTCATGGAAGACGTCACCGACATTCTCCTTAACGTCAAGTCGCTTATCGTCCGGATTGAAACCGATGACCAGCGCGAGCTCAAGATCGCCGTCCGCAAGGCCGGCGCCATCACCGCTGGCGCTATCGAGTGCCCGGCCGACGTCCAGATCATCAACAAGGACCTCGTCCTTGCCACACTCACCGAGGACGTCAACTTCGAGATGACGCTCATGGTGCAAAAGGGCCGCGGCTACGTCACCGCGACCGAAAATATTCGTGAAGCCGGCGAAGAAGTCGAAATCGGCACCATCGCGGTCGATTCGATCTACTCCCCCGTGACCCGCGTGCGCTACGCCACGGAAGACGCCCGTGTCGGTCAGAAAACCGACTACGACCGCCTCAACCTCGAGATCTGGACCAACGGCACGCTCACCCCCGAGATGGCGCTCGTTGAAGCCAGCAAGATCCTCCGCAAGCACCTCAACCCCTTCGTGCAATACTTCGAACTCGGCAGCGAAATCGCCAGCGAAGACTCGATGTCCGCCCTCCGCGACGCCAACCGCGTCGGTCAGATGGATCCCGACCTCCAGCAGAAGCTCGATATGAGCATTCAGGAGCTCGATCTCTCCGTCCGTGCCAACAACTGCCTCGAATCCGCCAAGATCCAGTCGGTCCGCGATCTGGTTCAGAAAGCCGATTCGGACCTGCTCAAGGTCCGCAGTTTCGGAAAAACTTCGCTGCGCGAAGTTAAACGCAAGCTCGCCGACATGGGCCTTAGCCTGGCGATGGACCTCAGCTCGCCCAGCCCGGTTGCTGCAACGATGGAAGACGACTTTGACGACGAAGGAGACGACGCCGAAGGTGCCGAGGCACCGGGCGCAGAATCCGCAAACCCCTGACCGAACCCCCGACCTTTCCCCGGGGGCGCCCCCGACGGTCCGATCAGGTGCAGTTGAGTACCCTTTGCTTTAGAGACCCACATGGCCAGTCACAGAATCCGCGGGCGGCAACTCAGCCGCGATACCGAACACCGCATCGCCCTCCGGCGAAACCTCGTTCAGTCGCTCTTCGAACACGGAAAGATCCGTACCACCCTTCCCAAGGCAAAGGAAGTGAAGTCCTTCGCGGAAAAGCTCATCACCCTGGCCAAGACTGGCATCGCCGGCGACAACGCCGCGATGGTTCTGGCCCGTCGTCGTGTCGTTCAGCAGCTTAACGACCGCCGACTCGTCGACGGCAATCAAGACTTCATCGACGAAGGACCCGTCAAGACCGTCATCCAGCGCCTCTTTGTCGAGATCGCACCGAAGTTCAAGGGCCGCGTCGGTGGTTACACACGCATCATCAAGACCTCCGACTTCAGAATCGGTGACGGCGGCGATATCGTCATCCTTCAACTGATCACCGAGGAATCCGCCCCCAAGGGCACGATCCGCCGCTCGGCTGGCCTTCGCAAGAAGCGCACCGACAAGAAGAAGGCCTTCGCCTCGAAGGTCCTCGTCGGCGCGAAAAAGGGCGA
>JBBRUM010000189.1:0-7091 GCA_038247815.1 Tepidisphaerales bacterium
CCTCCGCCCGAACCAGCACCGCCAGCGGGCCAAACGTCTCCGCCGTCCACGCCGGATTGTGCAAATGCCTCGCCGCCCCCGGATGCGGCAGCTCCACCACCGTCGGCGCGAAATAGTGCCCACGCCCCGGAACCTCCCCCGCCGCTCCCACCACCCTTCCCCCGGCCGACACCGCCGCCCGAAACTGTCCCCTTAACCCCTCAAGCAAATCCCCCCGCGCCAGCGGCCCCACCTCCGTCCACTCCTCCGCCGGATCCCCCACCCGCAGCGCGCCCATCGCCCCCGCGAACGCCTCCCGAAACGCCTCATACACCCCCGCCGTCGCGATAAACCGCTTGGCAGCAATGCAGCTCTGCCCCGAGTTGAAACACCTCGCCCCAGCCGCCGCCTTCGCCGCCGTCGCAACATCCCCATCGTCCAGCACCACAAACGCATCCGACCCCCCGAGCTCCAGCACAGCCGGTTTCCCGAACCGCGCCCCCAACGTCGCCAGCGCCCGCCCCGCCCGCACACTCCCCGTCAGCGAAACACCCGCCACCGCGTCATGCGCCACCACCGCTTCGAGGTCTTCCACCTCCGCCAGCAGCGTCGTGTACACGCCCTCCCCGAACCCCGCCCGCCGAAAGCACCCCTCGAGTCGAAGTGCACACCCCGCGGTCGACGGCGCCGGTTTGACCAGTACGCCGTTCCCCGCCAGCAGCACCCCCGACGCAAACCGCACGACCTGCCAAAACGGAAAATTCCACGGCATAACCCCAAGGATCACGCCCACCGGATCAAACCTCACACCCGAGTACGCCGCCTCCGAAGCCCTCGGTTCCTCCGCCAGCCACTTCGGCCCCTCGACCGTAAGAAGTTCCAGCGCGTGCACGCACCGATCCACCTCGATCCGCGCCTGCGTAATCGGCTTGCCCATCTCTTGCGTCGCTAGTAGCGCCATCGCTTCCCGGTCAGCCGACATCTCCCGCGCCAGCATCCCCAGCATCGCCGCCCGTGCCCCCACCCCCACCCGCGCAAACCCCGCAAACGCCTCCCCCGCCCTCCCCACCGCCGCAATCACCTCCCCCGGCGACATCGCAGTCCACTCACCACAGGTCTCCAGCGTCGCCGGGTTGATCGATCGAAAGGGCATGGGGGGAATCCTAGGTGTCCCCGACGCGACATCCCCACTCCACGCCTGCCGCCCAACCCCTCTCCCGGTTACATTCCCCCGGACATGCCCCCGCCTCTCGCAGCCATCGGTCCCTGGGACTACGCGGTACTCGCCGCGTATCTCCTCGCCATGGTCGCCGTCACCCTCTACGCCGCCCGCAAAGACCGCACCTCCTCCGATTACTTCCTCGCCGGTCGCAGCATCCCCGCTTGGGTCGCAGCCATCTCAATCACCGGCGCCGCCTTCTCCGGAAGCACCTTCGTCGCAACCCCCGACGAATCCTTCTTCCGAAACATCTCCCCTCTCGTCCTGTTCTTCTCCTGTGTCGCCGGAGCCTGCATCGCCGCCGTCTTCTTCGTCCCCCGCCTCTACGCAGCCGGAACAACCACCGTCTACGGCTACCTCAACCAGCGCTACGGCCCCGGTGCCCAGTACGCCTCCTCAGTCGCCTTCCTCGTCGGTCGCCTCCTCAACTCCGGCGGCCGCCTCTTCGTCGCCGCCCTCCCGCTCTGCATCTTCTTCGTCAGCACCGCACCCACCCCCGGCCAGCTCGTCCTCGCCATCTGCGTCATCGGCCTCATCGGCACGGCCTACACCTTCGTCGGCGGAATCCGCGCCGTCGTCTGGGTCGATGTCATCCAGCTCTCCGTCGTCGCCGGCAGCGCCTTCGTCGCCATCGCCGTCCTACTACACAAAATCCCCGTACCCCTCTCCGAGCTCTGGTCCGTCTTCTCCCAGCCGGGCACCGGAGTCGGCACCGGCTCGAAGCTCCAACTCCTCGACTTCCGCCTCGACCCCTCCGTCGCCAACACCGTTTGGGCCGTCTTCACCGTCGCCCCGCTCTTCTGGATCGCCTCCCTCACCACCGACCAGGACTTCGCCCAACGCTTCCTCATCACCAAAGACCGCAAACGCGCCGCCTTCGCCGTCATCGGCTCGCAGTTCGTCGGCTCGGCCGGCGTCGCCATCTTTCTCTTCATCGGCCTGCTTCTCTGGGTGTTCTACAAGCGCCCCGACATCATGGGCGCCGCCGCCCCCATCGGCGACATTCCCCTCGCCAGCATCTTCCCCACCTTCCTCGCCACCCAGATGCCCCCCATCTTCGGTGGCCTCGCCATCGCCGGATTCTTCGCCATCGCCCAAGGCTCGATGGACTCCGCCATCAACGCCATGGCCTCCTCCTTCATCAACGACCTCTACCAGCCCCTCCGCGCCCGCCGCGGCCTCCCCCCGCCCGGCATCCTGGCCGACCGCATCGCAACCCTCTGCATGGGCGTGCTCATGACCGCCTTCGCCGTCGCCTGCGTCTTCCTCTTCGATCCCCGGGGCGGCGGCAGTCTCTTCTTTTTCCTCTTCGGCCTCAGCACCTACTCCTACTCCGCACTCCTCGGCGTCTTCATCGCCGCCATGTTCACCCGCCGCGGAACGGTCATCACGGTCGTCGCCGCGCTCGCCACCGGCTTCGCCGTCTCCCTCCTCCTCGAGCCCGCCGTCGCCCACTCATGGTGCTCCGCACTCGATTTGGCACCGCTCAAGCTCGGCCCATACTGGCGCATGGCCATCGCCACCACGCTCAGCTTCGCGGTCTGCATCCTCGCAGCCACGCCCGGGCGAACACCGCCGGCCGCGACCTGAGCTGCCAACCCACAGCGCCTGCACCTACGGCGTTTCCAGCCGCGCCGACACCGGCCGCGTCGAAAACAGCGCCGGTGCCTCGGTCCCACCCGCCACCCCCGCCGACCCGCGCAAAAACGACGTCGCCCGCATCGCCGCGCCCGCCGCCCCCATCCCCACACTCGCCGAGTTCCCCCCCGCCGCGCCCGACCCCGGCTGAACACCCGAACGACCCGCCGGCGCAATCCGCCCAGCCGGTCCCGACCCGGGCCTCGTACCGTTCGGCCCCCCCCCCCGGTCCTCGATCAGGACCGTCGTCGTCGTCGTGCCAAGCACGTACGCCGCGTTGCTCAACACCGTGATCACGATCGTCTCAACACCCTCCACCAGCGCGTCGGTCTTGATCGACACCGGCAGTGAGAACGTCGACGCCTCGTTGCCAATCGTGATGCTCGGCGGCAGCGCAACGTAATCCGTTCCCGATGTCGCCGTCCCAGACACCGACAGCAACAGCGTCAGCGGCGATGACGTCGGCCCGTTCCGCGTAAACACCACCGTCGCCGTCCCGCCCTCGCCCACCTTCACGCGAGTACTCACCATCCCAGCCGTCGGCTTGATCTGAAGCTGGACCGAGTAGTTATTCGACAGTCCCGACGTCGTCGTCGTTCCCGACCCCAGTCCGTCCGCGCGAATGAAGTACGTCTGCCCTTTGACGAACGTATGCGTCACCGTGTCCGTCTGCGGGTTCAACGCCGACCCGTTCCCCGAAGTCGTTGAAGACTTCAACAACGTCCCGGCAGAGTCGTACAAAAACACGTTCACATCCCCGTGCGCCGCCCGCGTCGTGATCGTCCCCGACCCGCTCGACGCCGCCGTGAACCGGAAAAAGTCCTCGTCATAGTTCGTGTGGATCGTCAGCCCCGCCTGCGTCTGGTTGCCCATTTCACCGAGGTTCGTCGCCGTCGCAAAAGAGTTGTTCGGGGTCGGAAGATCGAAACGATCCGCCCCGATCCCGCCGATGGGGTTCGTGGTGTTCAGCGTCACGGCAACGAACACCGTGTTGTTCGTCTCGTCCTTCTCCAGCACCGTGTTCGATCCGTCCAGCGTCACCTCGAGGAAGTACTGCCCATTGGGCACGCCGGTCACGTCGATCCATTGCCCGTCGTAGATCGAGCTGTAAACGTCGGTCTTCCCGACGTGAATACCCTGCAGAAACCCGCAGCTGGTCGACGGCTGACCCGCAAGTCCGAAGTTCGGAAGCGTCGTGCTGCTCGTCGACGTTCCCGGCATGATGAAGCTACTGCCAATGTTGATCAGACAAAATCCCACCTTGTCTCCAACCGCCGGCGTCCCGTCCGCACGCACCGCGATCGGCCCAGGCTGGCCGTTGACACTCGTGAGCAGCCGGTAGTCCGCGTACCCCTCGTAGTGAAAGTGCCCGTGACCCTGGTGCCAAACAAACTTCGCCGCCAGGCGGCTGCGGTTGGCCACAAAAGTGTTCCCCGACCGCGCGTAAATCGTCTGCGTCACGTTCTGCGTACCGTCGGGGTTCACGTCGTTCGCCCCCGACGACAAAATGATCGGCCCGTCTCCCATGTTCCCCACCGCCGTCGAAAACCGCAGCAGGTTCCGCCCCGGCTGCTCAGTTTTGTCAATGTACGGCTCGAGATACCCATTCCCCAGCAATGGCACCATGTCCGGCAGTGCGTCCACCAGTGCATCGGGCCCCAGTCGGCTGGTAATTCCTCGCAGTGGCGCAAGTTGCACCTCCTCCGGCCGATCGTCCGCGATGAGGTGCGGGTCGATCTGTCCCTGCCGCTCCGGCGAAAGCTTGTTGAAATCGCTCAACTTGATGTGTTCCGGAAAGTGCACCGTCGGCCGGTACGCATCCCCCTCCACCCCCGCGCGCATCAATCCCGCCTCATGCGGCCCCCCGCACAACATCCGCCTCAGTTCCAAGCTCTCAACCCGCGCCGCCGACAACACAACAGATCCACGCCCAATCTTCGACTGACGCATTTAAGACCTCTGAGGTAAACGACCGAGAGCGCCGCGATCGCCGATCCATTCAGCTAAACGCCCGCCACAACCGCGCAAGTCTGCTCTGTTACCACACCATTGTCAACGAAATTACGACCATCCCACCCGACTATCATTCACCCGCATGAAGGTCACCATCGTCGGCAACGGTCGGGTCGGGTCCGCCATCGCGTTTACCGTCGTTTTGCGACGTCTTGCCCACGAAATCGTCCTCGTTGGTCGCACTCCTGACTCCGCCGCCGGCGACGCGGCCGACCTCGCTCACGCCTCCGCGCTGTCACAACCCATCATCGTCCGCTCGGGGGGCGCCGAATCCGCCGCCGGGTCCGATGTAATCATCCTCACAGCCAGCAACGTCAAAACTCTCGTCCCCGGCGACCGACTCTCCCAAACCGCCGCCAACGCCGAACTCTTCGCCGACCTCGTTCCCCGTCTCGTCCGCTACTGCCCCGGTGCCGTCTACCTCGTCGTCACCAACCCCGTCGACATCATGACCTTCCTCACACTCAAGTACGCCGCCGGCGTGCTCCCCCCCTCCCGGGTCTTCGGTACCGGAACCCTCATCGACACCGCCCGTTACAGAACCCTGCTCGCCGACTATGTCGGAATCCACACCAACGACATCCGCGCCTACATCCTCGGCGAACACGGCGAAACGCAATTTCCCGCACTTTCGGCCGCCTCCGCCGGCGGTCAACGCCTCGACCCCGCCGATCCCACCTTCGCCCAATTCGGCGACCGCGCCCGCACCGAAGGCCACCGAGTCTTCGCAGCCAAAGGCTACACCAATTACGCCATCGCCGCCGCCACCGGAATGCTCCTCGACGCCATCTCCACCAACGCCCGATCGGTCTTCCCCGTCTCCACGCTCCTCACCGACTACCACGGCGTGAGCAACGTCTGCCTATCCGTCCCCGCCGTCGTCGGGCGGTCGGGGATCCTTCGCGTCCTGAACGTCGATCTCTCCGACGGCGAAGTCTTCCGCCTGCGCGCCTCAGCCGACGCGGTTTCTAAAGCAACACCCCGATAACCCAACTCATCCCTCCCATGTCACTGTTCTTTCGAACACTCCGCTCGGGCTCGTCCGGAAACGCCCAACTGTTGTACAGCCACGGCTGCGCTCTGCTGATCGACCTGGGCCTGCCCGTCCGAACCGCGCTCAGGGAGACCCTCGCCGACCTGCGTCAGAAGGGGGTGAAACCCATCGCCGCACTGATCACTCATGAGCACGGCGACCACTTCGCCCCCGGTCCCCTCCGCGCGATGTCCGGCCTCGAAATCCCCGTTTACGCCCCCCAGAAGGCCATTAACTTCGCAGTCGAGCAACTGCGGATGGGCTTCTGGTCCGGCCGCCCGGATTTCCGCCCCATCGACGTCGGCGAGTCGTGGGAACGCCCCTTCACCCTCGGCCCGTTCACCATCCGCCCCATCGAGGTCACCCACAACCCCGATGGCTCGTGCTTCGCCTACCACATCACCGTCGCCGGGCGCGACCGCGAGCTCACCGCCGTCATCGCCACCGACCTCTGCCACCCCCGCTCCCTCCCCGCCCACCTCGTCGATGCCGACCTGATCTACCTCGAGTGCAACCACGACCCCCACCTCCTCAAGCTCCGACCCAACGCCGGTTCGCACTTCCACCTCGAAAACTCCCGCTGCGCCGACCTGCTCGCCACCGCCCGCGCCGCCAGCGCCCGCCCCCCCCAGCACACCTTCCTCGGCCACCTCTCCGAACGGCGCAACTCCCCCACCATCGCCCTCGACACCATCCGCTCCGTGTTCACCAGCCGCAGCGTCCCCCTCGACTTTCCCCTCATCCCGGCCCCGCGACACCACCCGAGTCTGACCGTCGAAATCCTTTCATCGCCCCACTGACTCCACCAGCCGTTCGAACCTCAGCGGGGTGATCATCGCCCAGGCGTTGTCGACGTTGTCCCCCGTCGTTTCAGTCGAAATCTCCACGTCGTAAGGTCCGTCAAGCTCGACGTCCTCGTTGATCTCGACCAGACCCGAAGGAGGACACACATAGTCGGCCCGCCACGCCTCCGATTCGCCGCGCAAGAGTCGCACGGTGAACCGCACCGGCTGGGCTTGGTCGCTGGTCACCTTCGCCCGCGCCTCGAGTCGGTCCATTCCCCCGAGTTCCACGCCGTGGTAGATCAGTCGCGTTACTCCAGTCCCGGGTTTCGACGGGTGCATGAAGATCCACATTTCCTGTTCATCTAACTGTGGCCAGATTCCTCCGAGCTCGCCCAGTTTCACCTCCACGGACTTCTGTCCGTAC
>JBBRUM010000190.1:0-7071 GCA_038247815.1 Tepidisphaerales bacterium
ACCTTCGGCATCGTCCCCACCTTCGGCCACACCGGCCTCGGCTACGTCCAGCGCGGCGAGGCCCTCCCCGTCGCCACCAACCCCCCCAGCTTCCGCGTCCAAGCCTTCAAGGAAAAACCCGACAAGCAAACCGCCGACCGCTACGTCGAATCCGGCAGGTATTACTGGAACTCCGGCATGTTCGTCTGGCGGGCCGACACGGTCCTCGGCGAGCTGCAGGCCTTCCTCCCCGAGTGCCACGCCGGCTACGCCAAGATTGCCGCCGCGTGGAACACCCCCGACCGCCTCAAAGTCCTCGCCGAGGTCTATCCCACCCTCAGAAAGATCTCGATCGACTACGCCGTCATGGAACCCGCCGCCCAGGGCAAGGGCAAGTCTCAGGTCGTCGTCGTCGAAATGCCCATCATGTGGATCGACGTCGGCAGCTTCCCCGCGCTGGCTGAAACACTCGAAGTCGACGACCACAACAACTCGTACTCCGCAACCGCCGTCGAAATGATGGACTCCGACGACAACGTCATCATCTCCGACGACCCCAATCACCTAGTCTGCACCATCGGCCTCTCCGACATGGTCGTCGTCCACACCAAAGACGCCACCCTCGTCTGCCCCAAAGGCGAAGCCCAAAAAATCAAAGACCTCGTAGGCAAGATCAAAGAAAAGTTCGGCGAAAAATACCTCTAACCCCTCCCCGCCCCGAACTCAATCCCAAAACTACCAACCACCAACTCCCCCCCTCCATGCGTCACCTCGCCATCGACTTCGGCACGAAGCGTATCGGCCTAGCCCTGTCGGACGCCGGCGGCACTTTCTCGCAACCCCACGACGTGCTCCCCAACACCGCCGACGCCCACCTGAAGATCGCGAAAATCTGCACTGATGAAGGCGTCGAGAAGCTCGTCGTCGGCTTGCCACTTCACATGGACGGCGCCCCCTCCTGGATGACCCGCGCCTCCCTCGACTTCGGCGCCAAGCTCGCCACCGCCACGCGCCTCCCCCTCATCTTCATCGACGAACGCCTCTCCTCCTTCGCAGCCGAGCAAGGCCTCACCGACCGCAAACGCTCCGGCGAACACCTCACCCGCCAAGACAAAAAATCCCGCCTCGACGCCCTCTCCGCCGCCCACTTCCTCCGAGACTACCTGGAAGGCCGCCTCCACCCCATCGACCCCGACTCCCTCCCCAAAACCTAGCCCTCCCCCCGCACACCTCCCCCCGCACCCCGCGCCCCGTTACACTCCCGCCCGGGATTCAACGAACGGGCCAAGGACACAAACGATGACGATCTCTCGGCGGGTGGCGTTGGCGCTCTTTTCGACTCTCGCATTTACATCGACTTCCGCACTGGCGCAGGTCGCGGTGACCCAACCCATCGCCCCGTCGGTCGCGCCGGGGACGCTCGTCGAGCGGCTGCAGTCGGCGATGGGACTGGTCGTGCTCATCGCCATCGCGTGGGGTATCGGCCGCCTGCGCAACGGCCGCGTCGCCACGCCGTGGCGGACGGTGACGTGGGGCGTCGGGCTCATGGCCGCATTTACGCTGCTCGTCCTCAACTTCCCAGCCGTCCTCGCCGTCGTCAATGACGCGATCAACGCGCTTCTCGGCTATACCCGCGCCGGGGCCGCGATGGTGTTCGGAAATCTCCACGAGTTCACCATCCCCGCCACGGTCACCACCGAGTCCGGGGGCACCCTCAAGGGCGTCGCGGTGGCGGGCGGCGTCGTCGCGTTCTATGTGCTTCCCACCATCGTCTTCTTCTCCGCCCTCACCGCCGTCGCCTACCACCTCGGGTTCATGCAGTGGATCGTCCGCGGTATTGCCTGGGTGATGTCAAAGTCCATGAAAACCAGCGGCGCCGAAACCCTCGCGTCGGCTGCCAACATCTTCGTCGGCCAAACCGAAGCGCCCCTCATGGTCCGCCCGTTCATGAAGTCCGCCACCAACTCCGAGCTCATGGCAATCATGGTCGCCGGCTTCGCCAACATCGCCTCCGGCGTGCTCGGCATCTACACCGAGATGCTCCAGCCGTTCGTCCAAAACGTCGGCGGCCACCTCGCCGCAGCCTGCTTCATCTCCGCCCCAGCCGGGTTGCTCGTCGCCAAGCTCCTCGTTCCCGAAACCGGCACCCCCGTCACCTCCGCCGGCGTACCCTACAAGGTCGAGAAGCTCGACCACAACCTCATCGACGCCGCCTCACGCGGAACCTCCGAGGGCCTCACCCTCGCCCTCAACGTCGGCGCAATGCTCATCGCCTTCACCGCCCTTATCGCCATGGCCAACGGCATCCTCGGCTACTTCAGCGCCAAGCTCGGCGTCGTCACCCCGGCCGGTCCGCTGACCATCGAGTACATGCTCGGCTGGGTCTTCGCGCCGCTAGCCTGGATGACGGGGGTCCCGTGGTCCGAGTCGCCTCGCGTCGGCTCGCTCCTCGGCGTAAAAACGGTCCTCAACGAATACATCGCCTACGCCGGAATGCAGCGCGGCTTCATCGCCGACCCGAACTACCTCTCGCCCCGGTCCGCGCTGATCACCACCTACGCCCTGTGCGGCTTCGCCAACTTCGCCAGCGTCGGCATTCAGGTCGGCGGAATCGCCAGCATCGTCCCCGAGCGGCGGGGCGACCTCGCCAAGCTGGGAATGCTCGCCATGGTCGGCGGCGCACTGGCCACCCTCATGGCCGCAGCCATGGTCGGAATCGTCGTCTGACTTGCAACCGCAACTACCTGCCGAGACCGCGTCCCGACAGCGCCCGTGCAATCGTCGCGTTCTGCATCGGCGCCGCGCCGGGTTCTCCCGGGCTCGTCCCCACGATCTGCGCCGTAAGAATCTTCCGCCCCTCCACCGCCGGCTTGCCAATGATCACCGCAAGCTTGTTCACCTCGCTGTGCTTCAACGCCAGCTTCTCCTCGAGTTCGGCGATCTGACTTTCCAGATCGTGATACTCCGCCAGGGTCGCCGAGTACAACTGTTCACCTTCCGCCAGCCATTCCTGAATCGATTTCGACACGGGCATCCTCCAGAATTGATTCGTTCGCCCCACCGGAATAATCGGGTAAACCCCTCCCCAAGCAAAGTCAAAACTCCCACGCCGACCCAACTTTGTCCACTGCCAACGCCCCCCGCCGCACGAACCTATAACAACCAAATCGCCCACGACCCGCGCCAACGTCTGATAACTCACCCGCCCCTTCGCCCCCCACCCCACATCCTGTCTCCAAGCGGGGGGTCGCTTGTCGGGCGTACGCTGTTTATCATTTCCGCACGTCTTCGTTTCCCAACCCTTGGAGGAATCTTCGTGAGCCCCACTTACTTCGCCTGTGTCGCCATCCTCGCACTCGCCGTCTCGGCCGTCGTCTTCGCAGCCGAACCCGCCGCCACCCAACCCGCGCCCGACGCCAACTCCCGCACCACCGCCTCCGGCCTGCAGATCATCACCGTCAAAGTCTCCTCCGACGAAGAGTCCGGCGCCCGCAAGGGTGACACAGTCTGGGTCCACTACACCGGCCGCCTCCAAGACGGCAAAAAGTTCGACTCCTCCCTCGACCGCGGCCAGCCGATCGAATTCGTCCTCGGCACCGGCCAGGTCATCAAGGGCTGGGATGAAGGCATCGCCGGAATGAAGGTCGGCGAAAAACGAAAACTCATCATTCCCCCAGCAATCGGCTACGGCACCCGCGGCGCCGGCGGCGTCATCCCCCCCGACGCAACCCTCACCTTCGACGTCGAGCTCGTCGGCGTCCGCCGTCCCTAACTCACCACCCCATGTCCCGTTTCACCCTCAGCCGCCGCGCCTTCCTCGCCGCCTCGGCCTCCGCCGCAGGCACGGCCATCGGCGCAGGCTACTACACGACCCTCGTCGAGCCCTTTTGGCTTGACGTCCACACCGAAACCCACAACCTCACCTCCTGGCCCACCGGCCTGGACAATCTCCGCATCGCCCACCTCACAGACCTCCACCTCGACGCCCGCACCCCCCGCGACTACCTCCGCGAACTCTCTCGCAGGGTCCGCGAAGAAATCAAACCCGACCTCGTCGCCTACACCGGCGACCTCACCACCCACGACGCCGACCACCTCGCCGAAGGTGCCGACTGGCTGGCGAGTTTCAACCTCCCGACGTTCGTCTGTCTGGGCAACCACGACTACGACCCCGCCACGTCAGTCCGCCCTTTTCGCCCGATGTCATTGGCTGAGGACCTCGAACGCCTCCTGCGAAATACGCCCGTCCGGGTCCTGCGAAATTCTGCGGTGCCCCTGAATCTGACGCCCACCCCATCCGCCGCCACCACCGCTCCCTCGACATCCCCCTCTCCCGCGCCTCCCACCGAACTCTGGATCGCCGGCGTCGAAGACTTCTACACCGGCCTCTGCGACGGCAACGCAGCCGTTGCCTCCGTTCCTCCCGGAAGTCCACGCCTCATGCTCTGCCACAACCCCGACGCCTGGCGACTCGTCGACGACGCAGCCGACGGCGGTTTGGTGCTCTCCGGCCACACACACGGCGGCCAGATTCGCCTTCCGTTTTTCGGCCCGATCCTCGTGCCCGTCCAAGAGCGCGACAAAGTCGCCGGGCTGGTGCAGTTGACCCGCAGCAAAATGTACGTCTCCCGTGGCGTCGGATACCTGCTGCGCGCCCGCTTTAACTGCCGCCCCGAGCTGGCCGTCCACAGGATCTTGGTTCGCCCGACAATCTCCCCGACCTAGCCATCCGCCCACTTCCCGCCCCCCAAGGTGACAACTCGCCCCCCATCCGCCACAATGCCTCCGCCATGGCCCAAGGCGTCGTACAACGTCAGATCTCCCTCCCCACGAGCAAAGCCGTCGAGATCGCCTACAAGTCGATCCGACAACGACTCTCCCGTTCCCTCGTCGTCACAAGCGGCATCGTCCTGGCCCTGGCGTTTCTAATGTCGATCCTCGTCTCCGAAGCCGTCATCGGCAGCATCCGCCAGTGGGTCGCCGAGTCGTCCAAGAGCCCACAGTTCGTCGAGCTCCGACAAAAACAAGCCGACGTCGAAACCCAGCTCGCCGACCGCGCAGCCAAGCTCAAGGCCATCGCCGCCGGCGTCGCCGACCTACCCGTCGATCCCAAGGCCTTCGAATCCGCGACAGGCTCCCCCCTCGACAAGCTCCGAAAAACTCTCGGCGGCTTTCCCATCTCCAACGACGACATGACCCGCGTCGCCGCTACCGACCCCGTCGCCCTCCGCGCCTGGACCGACACCGTCCGCCAATCCCTCGCCATCCGCGAAACCCTCACCGTGCCCCAACGCATCGAAGCCCAGATGAAAGCCTCCGGCGTCCCCTCCACGCCGATAGAAATCGAAAACAACAAAATCCAGAAACGCTGGCTAGTCGGTCTGGCCCTGCTCGTTGCGTTTGTCGGAATTCTCAACGCCATGCTCATGAGCGTCACCGAACGCTTCCGCGAAATCGGCACGATGAAGTGCCTCGGCGCACTCGACTCGTTCATCATCAAGCTCTTCCTGATCGAATCTCTCTTCCAGGGGATCACCGGCACGATCATCGGCGTCTGCCTCGGCCTCGGCCTGTCGCTGGCGGCGTCCTACGCGTCATACGGCAGCTACACGTTCGTCAACCTCCCCTGGGGCGACCTCGCCGTCTACTTCGGAATCTGCTTCGTCGTCGGCATGGGCTTGACCGTCGCCGGGGCCGTCTACCCCGCCTGGCAAGCCGCACGCATGCAACCCATCGAAGCCATGCGCTCCGACAACTAACCGCCCATCAACCACACCCACCAACCCCCACCCATGACCACACCCCCAACCACACCCCCAACCACACCTCCCGCCGCCACCGCTCGCCCCACCTCGCTCACCGAGTACACCGTCCGCACGATCGACGTCAAGCGCGAGTACCGCATGGGCACCGAGGTCGTCAAAGCCCTCAAGGGCGTCACCCTCTCGATCAACCGCGGCGAATACATCTCGATCATGGGCCCCTCCGGCTCGGGCAAGTCCACCCTCTTCAACATGATCGGCGGCCTGGACAAGCCCTCCGAGGGCAAGGTCTACATCGACGAGGTCGACATCGCCCAGTTGGACAGCTACGAGCTGGCATGGATGCGCTGCCGGAAAATCGGCTACATCTTCCAAACCTTCAACCTCATCCCCGTCATGACCGCACTCGAAAACGTCATGCTCCCCATGGTCTTCGCCGGCCTCAACACAGCCGACGCCCAGGACAAAGCCCGCGACATCCTCACCCGCGTCGAACTCGGCCACCGCCTGAAAAACAAACCCTCCGAAATGTCCGGCGGCCAGCAACAGCGCGTCGCCATCGCCCGAGCCTTCGCCAACGACCCCGCCATCATCCTCGCCGACGAGCCCACCGGTAACCTCGACCTCAACACCGGCACGCTCATCATCAAGCTCCTCCGCGACCTCAACCGCGAAAAGGGCGTCACCATCATCTCCGCCACCCACGACCACAAGATGCTCGCCGTCTCCGACCGCATCATCTGGATCCGCGACGGCCGCTGCGACAAAATCCAAAACCGCGAAGACCTCAAAATCGAAGTCGGCACCATCGAAGGCGCCGGCGACGAAGACGCCCACTAACCCCCCTTTAATTAAAAGGCGAGGTGGCCATGATCGACTTCAATAAACTCTTAAAGAAAAAACAGGACAAAAAGCCGGTCGATCCGGTTGAGCTGTACGAGACGCTTGACCGCGCAAGTGACAAAGGTGAGCTTCGTAAGGCTCAGACGGCGCTGCTGGGCGAGTGGCACAAGTCGATGCGCGGTAAGCGCGATGTGATCGTCAAGTTGCACACCGGGCAGGGGAAGACACTGATCGGATTGCTGATGCTTCAATCGAAGCTCCATGAGGTGGGCGAACCTGCCGTGTACCTGTGCCCAAACAATCACCTCGTAGAGCAGACCTGCGAACAGGCCAAGCAGTTCGGCGTTCCCTTTGTGACTTCCGAGAACGAGTTGCCCCACGAGTTCACTTCAGGTCAGCGTCTGCTGATCACCTCGGTGCAAAAGTTGTTCAACGGTCTCACGAAGTTCGGCCTCGGCGCGAAGGCGCTACGCGTGTCTACGATCCT
>JBBRUM010000191.1:0-7058 GCA_038247815.1 Tepidisphaerales bacterium
GGCGTCGCTGGAGGTGGCGGAGGTGCGGATTCGTGCGCGGCAGGCGGATTTGCAGGCGTCGACGGTGATGATGGTGGATGCGGAGCGGGACTTGGCGAGGCAGACGGGGCTGCTGAAGACGTTGGATGTTTCACAGGTGACGGTGGACGCGGCGCAGGTGAGGTTTGACCAGATGAGCAATCAGATTGCCTCGTCGGAGCGGACGTTGGAGGCGGATCGGGCGAATTTGGGGGTGTTGGGGCATGAGTTGGAGGCGGCGGCTGCGCAGATTGAGCAGGCGCGGGAGAGTTTGTCGTATGCGGTGATTACGTCGCCGATTGATGGGACGGTGACGCGGGTGAATGCGAAGGTGGGTGAGCTGGTGGTGACGGGGACGATGAACAACGCGGGGACGGTGATCATGGAGGTTGCGGATTTGTCGAGGATGTTGGTGGTGGCGCGGGTGGACGAGGCGTCGATAGCGGGTGTGAAGGCTGGGCAGCGGGCGACGGCGCGGTCGAGCGCGTATCCGGGGCGGGAGTTTTCGGGGGTGGTGCAGTCGGTGGCGTTGTCGAAGACGACGCCGGCGCAGGCGCAGCAGCGTGGCGAGCCGACGGACGGGGTGGCGTTTTTCAAGACGGAGATATTGCTGGACGAGGGGTCGGAGGTGTTGTCGGGGGTGACGGCGGATGTGGAGATTGAGACGAGGAGGCATGCGGGGGTGCTGAAGGTTCCGTCGCAGGCGATTATGGGGAGGAAGATTGATGAGCTGCCGGCGGAGGTGGCGGGGAATGCGACGGTGGACCGTACGCGGACGATTGCGACGGTGGTGTATGTGCTGAAGGGGGGGAAGGCGGCGGTGAGGGCGGTGAAAGTGGGGGCGTCGGATTTGACGCACACGATGGTGACGGCGGGGTTGGAGGAGGGGGATGTGGTGGTGGTGGGACCGTACAAGGTGTTGGAGGGGTTAGATGAGGGGGACGCGGTAAAGATGGCGGCTGGTGCGGCGACGCAGGCGGCGGCGACGCTTCCGGTTACGGGGGCGGCGACGGCGCGGCCGTAGGGTGTGGCTGGACCGGGGTGATGTACGGAGTGGACTTTTTTTAAGGTGGTAAGAGATGCTTCGGCTTCGCGGGATTACCAAGCATTACCGGGTGGGGGTGGAGACGATCCGGGCGTTGGACGGGGTGGATTTGGAGATTGCGCAGAACGAGTATGTGGCGATCATGGGGTCGTCGGGGTCGGGGAAGTCGACGCTGATGAACATACTGGGGTGTTTGGACCGGCCGACGGAGGGGACGTACACGCTGGACGGGAAGCAGGTTTCGTCGATGTCGGCGGGGCAGTTGGCGAGCGTGCGGAACGAAAAGATCGGGTTTGTGTTTCAGTCGTTCGAGCTTTTGCCGCGGATGACGGCGCTGAGGAACGTGGAGCTGCCGCTGATTTATTCGAAGTCGGGGTGGTGGACGCGGACGAAGAGGGCGCGGGAGGCGCTGGTGACGGTGGGGCTGGAGCACCGGGTGGACCACAGGCCGAACCAGTTGTCGGGGGGGCAGCGGCAGCGGGTGGCGATTGCGCGGGCGCTGGTGAACAACCCGACGATCCTGCTGGCCGACGAGCCGACGGGGAACCTGGACTCGAAGACGTCGGAGGAGATTTTGCACTTGTTTGACGAGCTGCACGCGAGGGGGCAGACGATCATCGTGGTGACGCACGAGGCGGATGTGGCGCGGCACGCGCGGCGGGTGGTGCGGATGCGGGACGGGAAGGTCGTGGCGGACCACGCGGCGAGTTTGCTGGGCACGGCGGAAACGGGGACGGGGGGGGTGGCGTGATGGGGCCGATTCGACTTGTGGTGATCTTTTATCAGTCGGTGGTGTTGGCGCTGGCGCAGATTTGGTCGAACAAGCTGCGTTCGATGTTGACGACGACGGGGATCGTGATCGGGGTTGCGTCGGTGACGGCGGTGATCGCGGCGCTGACGGGATTGCAGACTCGGGTGCTGGGGGAGTTTGAGTCGCTGGGGACGAACAAGATGTGGATTTTTCCGCAGCGTCCGGACAGCGGGCCGATGCGGACAGCGCCTTTCACGGCGTTCGCGTTTCGGCCGGCGCTGTTTGACGACCTGCTGGCCAATGCGCCGTCGGTGCGGTACCTGTCTCGGGTGACCAACGCGACGCTGAACGTGAAGTATGAGAGTCGCATCGAGGAGAACGTGCAGGTGGCGGGGGTGGAGGCGGGGTGGCACGAGATCGAGAATCGGTCGGTGACGATGGGTCGGCCGTTTACGGTGCTGGACGACGAGCAGTCGCGGCCGGTGGCGATCATTGATGTGAAGATGCAGAACCGACTGGGGCTGCCGCGGGACCCGGTGGGGTCGGCGATTACGATTGGGTCGCGGCGGTTCGTGGTGATCGGAGTGATTGAGGAGAAAGTGGCGTCGGGGTTCGTACAGGACGGGATATCGGATTCGGAGCTGTTTGTCCCTTTTTCGACATTGTACAACTCGAGGCGGGGAGGGCAGCAGTTGCCGTTCATGTATGTGCAGGGGTCGTCGACGACGCCGCAGGCGGCTGCTGAGGCGCAGTCGGAGATCACGTTTTACTTGAGGAAGGTTCGGCGGATTCCGCCGGGCGAGCCGAACACGTTTCGGGTCGAGTTTGTCTCGCGGCTGGTGGATCAGTTCAACCAGTTGGCGCTGGTGGTGACGGTGATTGCGACGGGTATCGTGGGGATATCGCTGGTGGTGGGGGGGGTGGGGATCATGAACATCATGCTGGTGTCGGTGTCGGAGCGGACGCGGGAGATCGGCTTGCGGAAGGCGGTCGGGGCGAGGCCGGCGACGATTTTGCTGCAGTTTCTCGTCGAGGCGGTGGTGCTGTGTTTGCTGGGTGGTGCGGTGGGGTTGCTGCTTGGGTATGGGTTTGCCAAGGGGCTGTCGGCGATACCTGGGCTGGGGTTGCAGTCGGCGTACTTGCCGCTGTGGTCGGTGATGTTGTCGGTGGGTTTTTCGGCCGGGGTGGGGCTGGTGTTTGGGATGTTTCCGGCGATCAAGGCGTCGCGGTTGGACCCGATTGACGCACTTCGTCATGAGTAGGTTGTTGGTCTGTTTATCGCATCGAAGCACCATGAGCAAAGGTACCCATCAGAATCGTCGGCGGTTGAGCAGGTCTGTGGCGGTCGGCGCGCGGGCGGGGGTTGCCGTTGCGCTGGCGCTGGGGTCGGTGTCGTGCAGGACCTTTGGGGAGGGGGGGACGGGGGAGACACTGTTTACGAAGGAACGGCTGAGGGATATTCAGCGGAAGAATCTCGCAGACTCCGGGCTTGCGAATCAGCCGGCGACCCGTGCGGTGGAGGATTTGCCGACGACGCTGCCGGCCGGGCCTTTGGTGGCGGTCATGCCGCTGAGCTTGGACGAGTGTCGGACGGCGGCGCTGGCGAACAACTTGGATCTGGCGGTGTCGCGGTTTGATCCGACACTGGCGAACGAGCGGCTGTCGGCTGAGCGGGCGCGGTTTGAGGCGGTGTTTACGACGGACGCGCGGTACGCCCGGCTGGATCAGGCGACGTCGTCGCAGTTGTCGTCGGCGCAGGTGGAGCAGTCGTCGGTGACGCCGGGGGTGCGGATTCCGCTCCAGTTGGGCGGTTCGGTGTCGCTGGGGCTGCCGTTCGAGCGGTCGGCGACGAACAACCAGTTTTCGACGTTGGACCCCGCCTACTCGACGAACCCGTTTGCGGCATGGGAGCAGCCGCTGTTGCGCGGGTTCGGTGTGGCGTCCAACGCGCAGCCGATTCGCGTGGCGTTTTACGCGTCGCAGCAGTCGCAGGCGCGGACGAAGCTCGAGGTGATCCGGGTGCTGGCGAATGTGGACAGGATTTACTGGCGACTTTATGCGGCGCAGAAGCAGCTCGAGGTGCGGCGGGCGGAGTTCGATGTGACGTCTGCGTTATTGCAGCGGAACCGGCGGCGATTGGCGCTTCGGCTGGACCCGGAGGTGGAGGTGCTGCGGGCGGAGTCTGCGCTGGCGGACCGGCTTGAGGCGGTGCAGGTGGCGGAAAACGAGGTGTTGCAGCGGCAGAGGGATCTGAAACGGATCATGAACCGGCCGGACTTGGACCTGGACTCGCCAACGAAGCTGACGCCGACGACGGACCCCGTAGCGCTTTTCCAGAGACTGGACCGGGAGGCGCTGAGTCGAACTGCGGTGGAAAACCGGATGGAACTGCTGGAGACGGAGTTGCAGTTGCTGTCGGACGGGGCGGTGGTGCAGGGGGCGCGGAACGGACTGCTCCCGCTGGCGGCGTTGTCGTACACGTACCGGGTGAACGGGCTGGGGAGCACGTTTGACGAGGCGTTTGCCCAGGTGGACGACAACCGGTTCAGCGACAACATCGTGGGCGTGCGGATCGAGGTTCCGATCGGGAACGAAGCCGCCCGATCGCGACTTCGGCAGGCGCTGGCGACGCGGATGCAGACGCTAGCGACGAAGGCTCAGCGGACGCTGCAGATCCGGCAGGAGTTGTCGGACGCGGTGGACGCGCTGGACCTATCCCGGCAGAACATCATCGCGGCGCAGCGGCGGGTGATTCTTGCGCGGCGGGTGCTGGAGGCGGAGGGGCGGCAGTTGGATGCGGGTCAGCGGACCAGCACGGAGGTGCTGGATGCACAGTCGCGGCTGGCGTCGGCGAGGTCGGCGGAGGTGCTGGCGGTGACGAACCATCAGATATCGCAGGTGGACATTGCTTTTGCGACGGGGACGTTGCTGGGGGCGGGCAATGTGTATTGGGAACCGGTGACTGCGCCGCGGGTGCGTCGGTATATTCCGTAGTGGGCGTGGGGGCGGGTCCGATGGTGGATTGCGGCTGGGGCCCATGGATCGCAGCGCTCAGCGGCCGAAGATGGTGAAGAGGACGAAGACGATCACCAAGATCGCCGCGACCGCGACAGCCCAGCCCGGGATCGTGGATGGGGAGTCTTCCTCGGAAAGGTACTTACCGCACTTGGGACACCACTCGCCGTCGATGTAGATGGGGGCGCCACAGTGGGGGCAGGGGTCTGTGTCGTCGAGGCTGGCGCGGGCGTCTTCCTCGTCGGGGAACTCGCGGCGGCTGAGGGGGCGGCGGGTGGAACCGGCGATGGAGTCGTCGTCGTCTGGGTCGTTGTACGACATGGGAAATGGTACGCAGGGATGTAGAATCTTGAACAGTAGATTTACGAAAGGAATGGAACATGAATCGGACAGGTAAAATTGCGTTGAGCGTTGTTGCGACGTGGGCTGTGGTTGGCGTTATGGGGTGTGCAACCGCGCCCGCGACGCCGGAGAAGAAGGTGGCGTTGGACCAAGAGGCACAGGCGCTGATTTCGCGGATGTCATCCGATGATCCCACGCTGCGGGCGTTTTTGGACCGGTCGCACGGTTACGTGGCGTTTCCGTCAATCGGGAAGGGTGCGGTTGGGATCGGCGGGGCGTACGGGCGGGGTGTTGTGTATGAGCGGGGCGTGGTGGTGGGGTATGCGGACGTGACGCAGGGGTCGATCGGGTTTCAGTTGGGCGGGCAGTCGTACTCGCAGCTGGTGGTGTTCAAGGACCAGCCGACGTTTGACTCGTTTAAGTCGGGGAATTTTACGTTCGCGGCGAACGCGTCGGCTGTGGCGGCGAAGGCGGGTGCGGCGGCGGCGACGGATTTCCAGAACGGTTCGGCTGTGTTCACGCGGTCGGACGCCGGGCTTATGTATGAAGCCGCGGTGGGCGGGCAGCGGTTTACGTTTCAGGCGAAGTAGGGGGTGGGGAGGGGGGTGGGAGTGCGTCGATGTCGCCGTGGGGGGAGATGATGATGTCTTTGGGTTTGCGCGGGCGGCGTTTTTTGGGGGTCGGGGTGGGCGCGGCGGCGAGGGCGGCGAGCTCGTCGGCGAGGCGCTGTTGTTCAGCGAGTTGTTCGGGGTCAAGCGGGCGGGGGGGGAGGGGCGGGAGGAAAGGCTCGGCGGGGTCGGAGGCGTGGGGTGGCGCGGGGGTGGGGGTGCGGGCGAGGAGGTATTCGCCAGTGCGGGGGAAGCGGGTGGTGATGTGGGCGATGTGGGCGAGGAGGACGCGGTTTAGGGGGTCTGTTTGGATTCGGGTGAGTTTGGGAAGGCGGAGGTCGGGGAAGGGGATGCGAAGTCCGGCACGGGGGTTGCCAGCCGCCAGGACGGTGACGGCGAGGCGGGCGAGGCGGGGGTCGAGGGAGATGCGGTCGGGGTGGGCGGGTTCGCAGGCCCGGCAAACGACTCCGCCGCGGGCGGGGGAGAAGAATGCGATGTCGGCGGTGCGTCGGCAGTCGGTGCAGAGGGAGAGCTCGGGGAGGATGCCGGCGGATTCAAGGAGTCGGAGTTGGAAGGCCAGGGCGGCTTCTTCGGGGCCGAATCTGCCTCCGCCGGCGAGGGCGGCGGTGAACTCGGCGAGGTCGTCAAAGGTGTGGGGGTGGGGGTCGTGTTCTTCGAGGAGGGTGGAGGTGAGTTCGGCTGCGTACTGGGCGAGGTAAAGGGTTCGGAGGGCGTTACGCAAGCCGAGATGGCCGTCGAGGAGGGTCCACTCGGTGAGTTGGGATAGGTCTTTCTCGGGCCAATGGAGGAAGACTGCTTCGCCGAATTCGAGGAGGTCGAGGCCGCCGGAGAAGCGGGAGTCGCCGGCTTTGGTGGAGCGTTTAGCGCCTTTTGCGATGACCCGCATGAGTCCGTGGTTGCGCGTAAAGATTGAGAGGATTTGACTGGTTTCGGAGTAGTCGTGCTTGCGGAGGCAGAGTGCGAGATCGACGGTTGCAGCCACGGATCGATGGTACCGCGGCGGAGCGGGAAAGTACGGGTCGGGCCGAGGTTGAGCAAAGGGAGTACGCGCCCTAACATGCTTCCCCCGCCGGTGAAGGCTGGCGGGTGTTGAGTCGGTAGCTCAGTTGGTAGAGCAGCGCACTTTTAATGCGCGGGTCCCGCGTTCGAGTCGCGGCCGACTCACTTTTTGGGGGGTTGGGCTGGTGGTCTAAGGGGAAGCCGGCGGCGCACATGAGGGATTTGGGCAGTGTTGAGTGGCTTGGATCTTTGGATGAAA
>JBBRUM010000192.1:0-7033 GCA_038247815.1 Tepidisphaerales bacterium
ACCACAGCCAGCGCCGGCAGATACCTCCCCGTAGCGCCGAACATCGCCAGAAAGTCGTTGAGCAGGTTAAACGCAATAATTCGCGTCTCAGCACCGGTGAGGGCGTCGCGGGCGAAGACGAGCGTACCGATCTCGTAGAGGATGATCATCGGCAGCAGAAACACCAGCGACGCCAAGGGTGCCCGCGACTCGGCGAGGTAGTCCCCAGCGACCAGCGGTCTGGACCGCGCGGTCTGGCGTGACTTTGCTCTGGCAAGGCTGGCCGACGGCGGCATCGGGGGCGGGTTCCTTCCGGGCCGGGGGTGAACGGGTGATGGTGAACGGGTGGACGTGAAGGGGTCGGGGGAGAAGGGCGGCGCTATTTACCTGCAAGGAGTTGTTCGAGGGTGGGCGTGGGCGCGGTGATACGGACGGCTTTGTTGCCGCGGAACTGGCCGATCTGTGCCATAAACTTGTTCTTCCCCTCGACCTGAAGTGTGACATCGCCGGTGGCGGGTTTGGCGGTGGTAATCAGGTCGCCTACGGCTAGCGACATCAGTTCCGATAGTCGGATCGAAGTCGACGCGAGAAACGCCCGCACCTCGACGGGGGCAGACGTCACCGACCGCGTGAGCTTCCGGACGTGGTCGTCCTGCCCGGACTTGCGCTGGTACGAGAACCAGTTTTGACTCGCCAGCACGCCCATGATCGGCTCGATGACGTTGTAGGGGATGCACAACGACATCGTCCCCGCGCGGTTGCCCATCTTCAGTTCAAACCCGACGACGACCACCGTTTCGTTCGGGGGCACAATCTGCACGAGTTGCGGGTTGGACTCGAAGTCCTGCACCGAGAAGGTGACGGGTGTGAGGTTGGTCCAGGCTTCGGAGAGGTGGTGGGTGGCGCGGTCGGTGATGCGTTGCACGAGGCGCTGTTCGATCTGCGTCAGCGGGCGCTGGGGAATGAACAGGTCGGCGTTGGAACCGCCGAGCAAGCGGTCGATGATCGGGTAGATGATCAGTGGGGAGATCTCCAAACACAGCGAGCCGTCGAGCTGCTCGGCTTTGAGGAGGTTGAAGCAGGTGGGGTTGGGGAGGGAGTGGATGAACTCGGAATAGGTGAGCTGTTCGATGTGTGCGACGGTGACTTCAACGATCGTGCGGAGGTAACCGGAAAGTGCGGCGCCGAAGTTTCTCCCGAAGCCTTCGTGGAGCGCTTCGAGGGCCCGCATCTGGTCTTTCGAGACGCGTTCGGGCCGTTTAAAGTCGTACACTTGGACGTCGACGTCAGATTTGGGTCGGGTTCCAAAGATGGTTTGTTGGGCCGGTTTTGGGGGTGCGGTGGCCCCCGATGGCGGCGGAACGGCCCCGGTGTCCACGGCGGCAAGGAGCGCATCGACTTCGGATTGGTCAAGGACGTCTGACATGCGATTGAAACCTTATCGGACGAAGCGCGGGCAAAGGGTGAGCCGCCGAGAGAGGAAAGTCGTCGGCGCAGAACATTCGGCGGAAGTCTAAGCAGAGCCTCGCATCTAGGCGTTGTTTACCCCGAAGTGCCTGGGCAGAGGGACGATCCTACAACCTCGGCTACGCTTCGCCTCGAGCAGGGCCACTTCAAGTTCAGCAGGGAGTCGGGAATGAAGCGGATTCGGATCGTTCACAGGACGGTGTACCACTACAAACAACCCGTCACCTTCGGACCCCACCGCGCGCTCATGCGGCCGAGGGAAGGCCACGACATTCACATCGTCGGCGCGCGCGTAGAGATCGAGCCCAAGGCGACGATCCGGTGGATGCAGGATATCGAAGGCAACTCGGTCGCCGTGATCCAATTCACAGAACCCGGCGCGATGCTCCGAATCCACACCGAAGTCGACGTCGAACTCCGCGAGGATCGCCCCATCGAGTGTCTCATCGACCCCCAAGCCAAGAGCTACCCATTCCAATACGACCCCACCGAGCAGATGGCGCTCGTGCCTTATCGCCTGCCGAGCCACCCCTACGAAGACGGCCCGCTGCACGAATGGCTGCGAGAGCTCTACCAGCCCGGACAGCTCGTGGATACCTTTGAACTTCTAAACCGCCTCAACGGGCACATCTACCACTCGATGAAGTACAACGAGCGTCACGAGCCCGGGGTTCAGCTCCCACACGAAACGATCTCCAAGCGGTCCGGGACCTGCCGCGACTACGCCGTACTCATGATGGAAGCCGCGCGGTATTGGGGTTTCGGCGCCCGATTCGTCACCGGCTACATCCAGATGAACGAGGGGCAACATGGGGCTACGCACGCGTGGACCGAAATCTATTTGCCCGGTGCCGGCTGGCACGGGTTCGACCCGACCAACAACAAACAAGTCGGTTCCGAGCACATTACCGTCGCCGTGACCCGCGAGCAGGAGAAAGCCGCGCCCGTTTCCGGAACCTGGTCCGGCCCCGCGGACGCCTTCGACCGGATCGAGGTGAGCGTGCAAGTGGTTGCGACGAAATAGCACCCTAAAACCGAACGAGCACGTACGGCGTTCTCACGCCGTCGAGGTCCACGCCGTTGTCCTTCGGTGTGAGCGTTTTGCCCGTGGGCACTCCGTCGTGATCGAGGAGCTCGACCCGCGTGGGAGTCCGCTTGAAGGTCACCCGCGCCGGGACGGATTCGAGAATCACCGGTCCCTTGCCGGGGGACTGAAGCTGCGTGCCCTCCGCGTTCCAGGTGGCGTCGATGTTGCGGGCGCGCGACATTGCGGTGATCAGCACCGAAGGCGCCGTCGAGAGTGTGTCCGACCGACCGAGCGCCGTCAGATAGATCGCGGCAAACGGCGCGGTCGACGCGATCGTGGCATCCCCCAGCACGACGGTCTGACCGCCGGCGAACCCCACCAGCGCCTGCGTGCCCGGCGTGTTGATCGTGAAGAAACCCGACCTCGCCGATGTGCCCGGTGTCCAGCGAAGCTGCCCCGTCGACGACACGAGCGTCGTGCCCTGCGTGTACTCCGATACGTCAAACGCCGGCGTGGGCGTATGCGTCGCCGTAAACGTCACCACGGGCCGGCCGACAGCGAGCTGCGCCGCATTTCCGAACGACTTCACGTCTCCCGACTGGTCGGCGAGGTCCTCGAAGTCCAGCTTCCCCAGCGAAAGCGACGGCAGGTGCACGTTCCGGGAAATGACCAGCTCCGACTGGGCGATATCGTTGCGATACACCTGCCGCGCCACGGCCGGGAACAGCCCGATGATCTGCGGTGCCGTCGCGTCCCACGCGTCGCGGCCGATGTTCGATGTCACGCGCCCGTCGTCGCGGTTCTGAAACAAAAACGAAGCGTCCCACCCGGACAGACCCATCCCGTACGCCGAGATCAGCGCCACACCCTCCGCCCCCCACTCGCTGGGTCGCACGTGCACCCACTCGGAAAGCATGAACGGTTTCCCCGCCACCTGCTGCATCCCCGAGGACAGCATCCCGCTCCCCGGCACGGTCAGCATCGACGACGAGTTGAAATTGTTGTTCTCGCCACCGCCGAAATAGTTGTGCCTGTCGATCAGATCGAATCGGGCATCGGACGCCAGATTGTGAAAGTGCGAGAACGCGCGACCCGCCTGCCAGTTGGACGACAGAATCGCCCCGGAGTAACCCGTCGCCCGTATCGCGGCGGCATATCGGTCGTAAAAGTCGTTCTGCAGTTCCTGAAGAAACTGCATGGTGTCGAGCAACCGAGCCTTCTTGGGCTTCTGCGAGCCTTCAAGTTGCGTGGGGTCATAGAACCACGGATTGCCGGCTGGCACGATGGTGTTCCCCTCCCACGACTCTCCGGTGAGCTTCTCGTTGATGAAACTATTGAGCGACTCCGGCCCCCACGCCGCCAGCAGATTCTCCTCGGTCGTGTACTTCTTCCTCAGCCACCCGGAAAACATCTCGCCCGCCCGCTTGCGAAGCGTCGGCGAGTTCTGCAGCTGCCCCATCGTTCCAAAAAAAAGCGCCGAATCCTCGTTGAACAGCTCGATCACCGCCACCGCCGGGTCCGTCGCATACGTGACGTTCGTATGAGGGTTGCGGTGGTTCAGCAGCCGCACCATCTGGGCGATCTGCAAGTCCTGCAGCTCGCGCGAAAGGTAAATCGCCCCGTGCTTCGTGCCCACACGCCCGTCTTCCCCGGAAATCTGCCCGAACTCCGCCCAATACGGCACGGCCGACTTATCGCCCTGCCCCAAGCTCACGCCAAAAGTCGGCGACAACTTGACGAAAATCCCCTGCTTCTTCAACGCCGCCACCAGATAGTCAAACCGGTCCAGCGCAGCCGTGTCGAACTTGGCGAACGAGGATTTAGACTGAATGCCCGCCCACCCCGTACCGTCGGCGTACTTGTGCAGCCGCACCGCATTGATCCCGTACTTCGCGTAAAAAAGTGCCTGCCGGTCGGCGGTGGGTTTGTCTGGGGCGGCGGCCGAAAAGCAAAGATTCAGCCCCCATAGTTTGATCGGCTTGCCCCCCTGTTGAAGCTGATCCCCAACGACCACCACCCGACCCGACTTCCCCGCGGGCTTCTCCAGCCAGTCGGCCAGCCCAATCGCACCCGGTGCCGAAACATTCTTCGGCAGGAACAAGTACCACCCCGCCGGGACAACGGGTGCCTGCGAAGAACGAGTAGGCTCGCCTTGGGCCGCGGCAATAAGTGGGTTCGACATTGTCGCCAGTCCCAAAAGGGTCAGTACCGCCAGTGAACGCCTGACATCCATGATTTATCTCCGTTGCGCTGCAGGGTATCACATCAGGGCCTCCCCCGGCAAAGCCGCACGAGGCGGTTCGCGTGCCATCCCTTGCGACGGTATAACCACCGAACAGTTCGGCTCACGACGCGCCCACTTTCCATTTTATCCATGCAGAACCTCTCCCTCGGCGACAACACCTGGATCCTCACCCCGACGGCGGACGTCGGACCGATTCCGTTTCACCTGCGACCGTGCCTCCTCGCCGGCGTCCGTGCCACCGTCCCGGGCTGCGTCCACACCGACCTGATCTCCGCCGGTATCCTCGACGACCCCTACCTCGGCGACAACGAGCTCAAGCAGTTCTGGATCGGCAGCACCGACTGGACCTTCAGTCGAAAGTGCGACCTCTCCCCACAACTCCTGGCCTGCGAACACCTCGACCTCGCCTTCGACGGATTGGATACGATCGCCACCGTCGAATTCAACGGCGTCGTCGTCGGCACATCGCAGACCATGCACGCGCGGCACCGGTTCCCCATCAAGTCCGCCGCCCAGCCCGGCGCAAACACGCTCCGCGTACACTTCGCCGCGCCCCGCACCCACGCCGACCGCCAGCGCGACGTTTACGGCCCCATGCCCGTCGTCGGCGGCACGCCCGGAGTGCAGCATCCGCACAACCTCATCCGCAAGATGGCGTGCAACTTCGGGTGGGACTGGGGGCCGGATGTCACCACCAGCGGAATCTTTCGCGCCGTGCGACTAGAGGCGTGGAGCGGCGGGCGGATCTCCGGCGTGCGCCCCCTGGTCACCCGTGCCGACCGCGACAGCGCCGAGGTGCGCGTCCGCGTGGACGTTCAGGGCAGCGGGACGGTCGACGTCGCCCTGCTCACCCCCGGCGGAAAGCCCGTCGCCGGAACAAAGACCCAGGAGAAAAAGGGACAGCCCGTCGAGTGGGTCTTCTCGGTCGATCGCCCGGCCCTGTGGTGGCCCGTCGGACACGGAGGCATGGCCGACGCCGAAGCCCGCCCGCTATACCCCGTCGAGGTCACGCTCACGGGCGCCGCCGGCGAACCGCTAGACCGCGCGTCGCGCCGCGTCGGCTTGCGGACGACAGAACTCCTCACCACCCCGGACGTTCCCACTGCACATCCCATCTCCCCCACAAGCTCCCCCGCAATCTCCCCCGCCGTCGGCGACGCAATCTCCCCCGCCGTCGGCGACGCACGCGGCGAACGCATGGAACTCCGCATCTCCGGCAAGCCAGTCTACTGCAAAGGCGCCAACTGGATCCCCGACGACTGCTTCCCCCACCGCGTCACCCGCGACCGCTACGAACGCCGCATCCGACAGGCGCTGGACGCCAACATGAACATGCTCCGCGTCTGGGGCGGCGGGCTTTTCGAGTCCGACGAGTTTTACGACATCTGCGACGAACTGGGCATGATGGTCTGGCAGGACTTCCCCTTCGCCTGCTCGACCTACCCGGAAAACGCCGACTACAAGGCCCTCGTCGAGCTCGAAGCCCGCGACAACGTCACCCGCCTCGCCTCACACCCCTCCCTCGTCGTCTATAACGGCGGCAACGAAAACATCGTCGCCACTTACGACTGGGCCGCCGAGTTCCGGAAGATCCGCATGGAGGGAAAAGTGCCCTGGGGCCTGGGATACTGGCTCGACCTCTTGCCCAAGGTGCTCGCCGAGCTAGACCCCTCGCGGCCGTACTGGCCCAACTCGCCCTACTCCGGCACGATGGACCGCCACCCCAACGCCAACGAGTTCGGCAACCGCCACATGTGGGATGTCTGGCACGGCGAAGGGCAGTACCGCAATTACCTCGGGCACTTCCCCCGGATGGCAACGGAGTTCGGCTACCACGCTCCCCCGAACTACGCCACCCTGGCCCGCGCCATCGCCCCCGAGCACAGGTATTGGACCTCCCCGCAACTTCTATTGCACAACAAGAACTACCAAGACGGCCAGCTCCAGACCACCACCCGCATCGGCGACGACTTCACCCCCCCGCCGCCCACCCTTGAAGCCTTCGACGCCTGGCACTACCTCGCCCAAACCATGCAAGCCCGCGCACTGTCCATGGGCATCGAGTGGTTCCGCGCCCTGCACCCGTGGAACTCGGCTTCGCTCTACTGGCAATTCAACGACTGCTGGCCCGTGAGCTCCTGGTCCGCCGTCGACGGCGACGGCCGCGCCAAACCCCTCCTCCACGCCTCGCGCCGCTTCTTCGCCCCACGACTCCTCACCATCAAACCCGCACGCGTAACCCCCGGCAGCCAGCCGATCGGCGACCTCTGCGTCTACCTCCACAACGACACCGACCAAGAGTGGACCGCCCCCGT
>JBBRUM010000193.1:0-7023 GCA_038247815.1 Tepidisphaerales bacterium
ATACGCCATCGTGCACGCCTCCGAGAAACGCTTGGCTTCATCATACATCGACCGCATCCCGATCGGGTTTACGTTCCCCCAATACGACTCGGTCTGCGGGTTGACCTCCGGGTCTCCGTAACACTCCGAAGTGCTCGCCATAAGGAAACGCGCCTTCTTCCTCTCCGCCAGTTCCAACATCAACCACGTCCCCTGCGAGTTGACCTTCAGCGTCGCCACTTGATGCTTCACATACCCAACCGGGCTCGCCGGCGACGCCATGTGGTAAATCCGATCCACCGCGCCATCCACGCTCATCAGCTCAGTCACATCATGTTCAATAAACGTGTAGTGCCTGTTGCCTTTCAGGTGCGCAATGTTCTCGGCCTTACCCGTAATGAAATTGTCTACCCCCACCACGTCGTGACCTTGCGACAGCAGCAGGTCCGTGATATGCGAGGCAAGGAATCCGGCGCCGCCAGTGATGAAAATACGCATGGGTTTCAGAGTGATCGGGTAAATTCGAAACGCATTTAACCAGACAACGCTTAACTTTTATGCCCCAATGTCCCGACGCGTGCTTGAAACCCGCGCCGAACCATTTAAATTTTGCGACATGCCCCCGCCTCCCCCCACCCGCCACACCCCCCACGCAACCATCGTCGGCGTCGTCGTCAACGCCGTCGGCGGATACTCCCGCGGCGTCCTCCGCGGCGTCGCCAGCTTCGCCGCGGCCCGCGCCTGGACCCTCCGCGTCGAAGGCGTCAATGAGCAAACCATCAATCCCCTCACCCCCAACAAATGGTCGGGGTTTCTCGTACAGCTCGCCGGCCCCGCCGAGGTCAGGCAATTCGCCCGCTGCCGCCTCCCCCTCGTCAACGTCTCCTCCTCTCTTACCCACTCCGGTCTCCCCACCGTCATCACCGACGACGCAGCCGTCGGCCGCCTCGGAGCCGACCACCTCCTCCGGCTCGGATATCGGACCCTCGTCTTCCACGCCCCCGACGCCCGCGCTTTTGCGACCTCCCGGTTTAACGGCTTCACCCTCCGCGCCCGCGAACTCGGCCTCACTCCCACACTCTCCTCCAACGACTCCCAGCTCGCCCACCTCCTCAAAACGCTCCCCCCTCCGCTGGCCGTCATGGGCTGCAACGACCGCGCCGCCCTCGCCGTCCTCGACGCCTGCCGCGCAGGCGGTCTCAAAGTCCCCGACGAAGTCGCCGTCATCGGCGTCGACGACGACGACCTCGTCCAAGCACTCGCCTACCCACCCCTCTCCACCGTCAACACCGCCCGCGAACGCGTCGGTTTCGAAGCCGCCGCCATGCTCGAACGACTCATGGTCGCACATGCCGGTCGCGGCGGGGGGGGCCGAAGCAGCGGCGGCGGCGGCGGGGGAGTAGGCGGCGGCGGGGGAGTAGGCGGCGGCGGGGGGGATCACCCCAAACCCCTCGCCGGAACCATCCTCGTCCCCCCCAAAGGCGTCGTCGCTCGCCGCAGCACCGACGCAACCGCAATCCCCGACCCCGACGTCGCCGAAGCCGCCCGCTACATCCACGCCCACGCCGGACAACCCATCGCCGTCGCCGACGTCGCCCGCGCCGCCACCGTCTCCCGACGCCAGCTCGAACGCCGCTTCAAGTCCGCCCTCGGCCGCTCAATCCTCAACGAAATCACCCGCTGCCGCGTCGACCGCGCCCGCCAACTCCTCATCGACACACAACTCACACTCGAACAAGTCGCCCTCGCCAGCGGATTCACGTCCGCCAGCTACTTCTCCGTCGTCTTCAAACGCCACGCAGCCGCCACACCCCAAAACTACCGCGAATCCTTCCAACTCGCCCGATAAACAACCCCCCAACTCCCCAACCCCCCAACCCCCCACCCACCCCTAATCCGTAAACCGAAACCGAATGATCGTCAAAATCGCCTTCACCCCGTCCTTCCAAGTGATCTTCTTCCCCTCCTCATAGCTCCTCCCGTAATACGCCACACCCACCTCGTAAATCCTCAGCCGGGGCCGCTGCTTCGCCACCTTCGCCGTAATCTCCGGCTCGAACCCAAACCGGTTGCACTTAATCGTGATCCGATCCAACACCGACTTCCGAAACACCTTGTAACAAACCTCCATGTCCGTCAGGTTCAGGTTCGTAAAACAGTTGCTCATCGCCGTCAAAAACTTGTTCCCAAGTGTGTGGTAATAGTAAAGCACCCGGTGCGGCTCCCCGATGAATCGCGACCCAAACACCACGTCCGCCTTGTCGTCCATGATCGGCTGCAGCAGCTTCATGTAGTCCGCCGGGTCATACTCAAGGTCCGCGTCCTGCACGATCACCAGATCCCCCGTCGCCTCGCCAAACCCCCGCCGCAGCGCCGCCCCCTTTCCCTGGTTCACCGCTTGATGCAGGATCTTGAACACCGTCCCGGGAAACATCGCCGGCAGCTCGTCCAGCTTCTCCCCCGTCCCGTCCTTCGAACAGTCATTCACGCAAATAATCTCCCGCGTCATCCCCTCCGGCAGCCGCGCATGCACCACCAGCCCCACCAGCGTCTGCACAAACCGCTCCTCGTTGTACACCGGAATCACAATCGAAAGCACCTTCGGCCTCGCCTGCCGCCCACTCCCGTCCAACTGCAGCTCCGTCCCCGCGGCAGGCGTACCCATGCCCTTGGCCGAGATCCTCAAACCCCTCGCACCGGCAGCGGCGGGGGGGGGCATAGTCGAAGTTCCGTCAATTGGTCTCGTGTCGCTCATCAGGGGCCACAACACTACTCGAACCCCCCCGATTCGTGTAGCACCCCCCCCCGCCCGCCACCTTTCCTCCCTGAACAGGTCGGCGGTACCCCGCCGGGTGAGGGTTCTGGCCTAACACCGCCCCCCCCCCAACCACTCATCGCCCCCCCCAGCGCAACCCCGCCCCCCACCTTTCCCCCGGGAGAGATCGGCGGTACCCCGCCGGGTGAGGGGTCTGGCCTACCGCCCACCTCCCTCAATTTCCACCGGAATCCCGCCGGATCACCCCATCCTCCATCTCAATCCGCCGCTTCGCCCGCCCCGCCAGCTGCGGATCATGCGTCACCATGACAATCGCCTGCCCCGTCCCCGCCAGCTCATCAAAAATCTCCGCCACCAGCTCCCCGTTGGCTTTGTCGAGGTTCCCCGTCGGCTCGTCAGCAAGCAACACCGCCGGCTCATTCGCCAGTGCCCTCGCCAGCGCCACCCGCTGCTGCTCACCCCCCGACAACTTCGAAGCCCTCCTCCCCGCCTTGTCGCCCAGCCCCAGCCGCCCCAGCAACATGTCCGCCCGGTCGTACGCACCTCCCCGCGACAGCCGCCCCAACTTCATCATCGGCAACGCCACATTTTCCCGCGCCGTGAAGTCCTTCAGCAAATAGTGAAACTGAAACACAAACCCGCACGTCTTACTCCTCAACTTCGCCAGCGCCGCATCGTCCATCCCCGCCGTGTCCTCCCCCGCAATCAGTACCCGCGACGCGTCCCTCCCCGACGGGTCAGCCGACGTCCGATCCAACCCCCCCAGCAAGTACAACAACGTCGACTTTCCCGACCCACTCGCCCCCACAATCGACACATACTGCCCACCCTCAATCCGTAACGACACGCCCTTCAAAATGTGCGTCGCCTGCTCCCCCGCCCCCAAAATTCGGTGCACCCCCCGCGCCTCCAAAATAGGACCACTCGCCGCCAAACCCCCGGAAGCAGCGGGGGGGCTTGAAGCAGCGGGGGGGCCAGAAAGCTCAATGCGCCCCACGAATCACCTCCACCGGGTCGTACCCCGCCGCACGCCGCGCAGGATACACCGCCGCCAGCAACGTAATCCCCACCGCCGACACCGCCGCAATCACATACGTGCTCGTGTGCTCGCTCATCAGCAACCCCTCCGTCTTCACCAACCCCTCCAACTTAATCGGCAACCTCCGCAACCCCTCCACCGACAACTTCCCCAGCCCCAGCCCCACCGCCGCCCCCACCACCCCGATCACCAGCCCCTGAAACATATAAATCAGCGTGATGTCATTCCGCGACAAACCGAAACTCTTCAATATCGCAATGTCCGAAACCCTCTCCAGCACCGCCATAATCAAAATGTTCAGCACCCCAAACCCCGCCACAATCATAATCGCCGTCGTGATAAACACCCCGATCAGCGTCTGCACCACGAAGATCTTCAGGAAGTTCGAGTTCGTCTCCTGCCACGGCTCGGTCTTGTAACCCGCCAGCGCCTCGATCTGCGCCGCAAACGCCGGCGCCCGCAGATAGTCGTCCGTCCGAATCGCAATCTCGTTGATGATCGACTTCTTCCCCAGCAGCGTCTGCGCCGGCGAGATCAGCATGTACCCCCGCACGCTGTCGATCGGCACGATCCCCGTCTCGAAAATCCCCACCACCTTCGCCGTCGCCCTCCCCCCCGTCGCCGACGACAACGTCACCACATCGTCCAGCTCCGCCCCTATCGCCCGCGCAATCCCCGACCCCAACACCACCCCGTTCCCCACCGTCTTCAACCTCGAAAACTCCCCCGCGATCAGTTGCGCGCCGATCGTCGTCACCTTAACCTGCTCCTCCGGCTCGACCCCGTAAATCTCAACATTCACCGTCCGCGTCCCATACGTGCAAATCACAGACCCCCTGACCAGCGGCGCAGCCGCCACCACCCCATCCAACCCCCGAATCCGCGCCAGCAGCCCCTGCGGGTTCTTGATCTTCCGCACCTGCTCCCTCGGCTTGGTACCCTCCAGCACCAGCACCGAACTCGCAAGCTCCCCCGGATAGGCCCTCTCCAAAATCGGCGTCCGCGACTCCCTGGGCTCGTCCCGCACCGTGATATGCCCAGCCGACTCCACCGTCTCAATGATAAACTTGTCCGAAAACCCGTCGAACATCGTCGTAATCACCACGTACATCATCACCGAGATCGTCACCCCCATGATGCATACCAGCGACTGCCGCTTGTGCGCCGAAAAATATCGAACCGCAATAAACAGCCTCATCGCCCTCACCCCCCACCCTTCGCCACACCCGCCGCCCTCGCAGCCACCTCCCGCGCCACCCTCTCCGTCCGCACCGCCGCACCCGCCTTCGTCCGCCCATCCACAGCCGACACCACCACCTCATCCTCCATCGACAACCCCTCCAACACCTCCACCCGCTCCGTCCCCCGCAACCCCAACTTCACCGCCACCGGCACCAGCCTCCCCTCCCGTACCGTCCACACCACCGTCTCCCTCATCTCATCCACCACATCCGACCCAGCCGCCGAATGCACCTCCCCGCTTCGCCTCGCCTCCCCCTCCTCCCTCCTCCGTATCCTCTGCTGCACCGCCTCACTCGGAATCACCAGCGCCTCCGCCCGCTCCGCCAGTACAAACGCCAGCTCCCCCGTCATCCCCGCCGCAATCCGATTCCCCCGGCGATCCACCGTAACGTCCACCTCGAACGTCCGCCGTTCCGCGTCGGCTTTGTCATAAATCCTCGCCACCTTTCCCCGAAATAGCTCCCCCCCATACGCATACAGCGTCATCTTCACTTCCTGCCCCTCGTGCAACCCCGCCACATCCTCCTCATCCACCTGCGCCCGCATCACCAGTGCATCCTGCGACACATCCGCGATCGTCATCAAGTGATTGTTCATCGTCTCATCCACACGCGTCCCAAACGGCATCGGCCGATCCAACACCACACCAGCCGCCGGAGCCCGCACGTTCTGCTTCTCGCTCTCGGCCTCCGCCGCGTTCAGCGCCGCCTCCGATACCTCCAACATCCGCCGCAACTCCAGCAGCTTCGTCTCCCGCCGCGCCACCAGCGACGCCTTCTCACTCGTCAGCGTCTTCACGCGATCCATCGACCTGTCCAAGTCCACCGACGTCGACGCCTCAGACTTCTTCATCCGCTCCACCCGCACAAGCTCCCGCTGCGCAATCTCCAGCACCGCCGACACCGCCACCGCCTGCGCATCAATCTCCGCCAGCACCGGCGACGTCCCCTCATCCGCCAGCGCCACCTTCTCCTTCAGCTCCGCCCTCGCCCGCGCCACCAAAAACTCCAGCGTCGGATCCCGCACCACCGCAATCAAATCCCCCTTTGCCACCACCGACCCCTTGTCAACCTTGAGCTCCGTTACCACCCCCCCCACCTGCGCCCTCACCGGATACTCCCGCACCGCCGACACCGTCCCCGTCGAATAAAACGCCTGCACCACCGGCCCTCGCATCGCCTGCGTCACCCGAACCACGGGCCGCGTCCGCGCGTACCCGGCCCACACGCCAGCCGTCACCACCGCAACAACCAGCACCGACACCATCGCCGTTCTCATTCTGGCCCAACTCATCTCCCCATCATAGACCCACACCACCATCCGGCCGCCCCTGATACCCTCTCACTCCCCCCTGACAATACTTTTGGACGCACGTCACGCCGTCCCACTTCAAGCCTTGACGGATCGTCGCCATCGTCCATGATGATCTGGCCCGCCCACCGTTCCAGTCGTACCCCCGTCGAAGATCCCGGAGCCCCCAATGTCCGTCAAAATGGAACTCCACCAAATCATCATCTCCGACATGCAGGAGTCGCAAATCATCGTCCTCCGCGAAGTCGACGGCGAACGAAAGTTCCACATCGTCATCGGCACCACCGAAGCCCACGCCATCGACCGACGCCTCAAGGGCGTCCTCCCCCCGAGACCCCAAACCCACGACCTCCTCGCCAGCGTCATCGACGTACTCGGGGCGACCCTCGATCGCATCGAAATCACCCGCCTCGAACACCGCACCTTCTACGCCTCACTCCACATCCGCCAAGGCACCGGCAAAAACCCCACCACCCACGAAATCGACTCCCGACCCAGCGACGCAATCGCCCTCGGAATCGCCACCGGCGTCCCCATCTTCGTCGCCGAACAAGTCCTCCAAGCCGCCGCCGGATAACCCCGTCCCCGTTCACTCCGCCCCACGTAGGCCAGCCCGAAACACCCCCACTTCTCAACGCTCCCCCCCAAAGCCCCGGATGTTCATCCGGGGCACCTC
>JBBRUM010000194.1:0-6986 GCA_038247815.1 Tepidisphaerales bacterium
GGACTTGCTGCTTTACCACGAGTACTTCGATGGTGACACCGGTCGGGGCCTGGGCGCGATGCACCAGACGGGCTGGACAGGGCTGGTGGCGAACCTGATTGAGGACGTCTCGCTGAAGCACCCGCTGCTGAGTCAGAAGACGAAAACGGCGTCGGCGGACAAGTCGAGGGCAAAGTCGCCGGTGAGCACTGCGGTGAGCTCTCCGGTGAGCTCTGCGGCCAAGCCTTCGGCCAAACCCCCGGAAAAACTTGCTTCGAAGGCTCGGCCCAAGCCGGTGGCGAAGAAGGTGGTGGCTGGGAAAAAGAAGAAGTAGAGCGGCTAGAGTCGCCGCTGGAGGTATCTGTTTCCATGGCCACACGACCCGCCCCCCCCGCTTTCCCGACTTCCCCCCCTTCCCCCACCGCTGGTGTTCCTCAGGCGGCGCGGGAGATCGACTCGGACTTGCTTCGACTGCTTCGGTGCCCGCTGACGCGGAGCGAACTGAAGTTGGAGGGGGACTTTCTCGTCGCGTCGGTGGGCGGGCTGAGGTACCCCGTGCGCGGCGGGATTCCGGTGATGCTCGTGGAGGAGGCGGTCTTACCGGAGGGAGTGCGGTCGCTGGAGGAACTCAAGGGGAAGCTTAAGGGCGGATAGGTGGCCCTTGGCCGGTCGGCTACTGAGGCGGTCAGAGCTCGCGCATGTGCGACGAGCGGATCATCGGTTGCTGGAAGTCGGGATAGGCGTTGAGGTCTAGGGTGGCGAGGTCCAAGCCGTCGTACTCGATGTCTTCGTGCAGGCGGACGGTGCTCAGCCACTTCAGGGGGATCAGCACCGCGCAAGAGACGACCAACGCGATCAGGGCGAAGAGTGCAAGGGCGAAGAACTGCACGCCGAGTTGGGCGGCGATCGTGGCGAGGGGCGTTGTCATGGGGATGGGCAAGACGCCGGCGAGGAGAACGCCGAGTGCGGCGCCGGCGACCTGAGCGGCGGCGGCGCCGGTGACGTCGTCTAGCTTGAGTTTGCGTTCAAGAAGGAGGTGTAGCCAGACCGACGCGACAGCGCCGAGAGCGCCAGCGAGGATCGCCTGCCACTCGGACCAGACGCCCAAGCCGACGCTGACGGATGAGAGGGACCCGAAGACGGCGGGGACGAGCAGTCCGACGTCGGTGCGGCCGAAGCGCCAGCGGGAGTAGGCGGCGGCTGCGAGAACGCCGGAGGACATCGCGAGAAGGAGCGACAAGCCGCCGGTGGCGCGGGCCCCGGCGAGGCAGGCGGCGACAATTATCCAGCCAGCGCCCACGACCAGCAGACTGGCGAAAAGCAGCGGCAACTGGTGGGGCGGGATGACCGATATGCTCCCGTCGCGTGCGAACCGGCCAGACCGTGGCCCGACAACGGCAGCCGCGACGAGGGACATCACCCCAGCGGTCAGGACGTATATCGACATGCCCGCGCGGTCGAGGAAGTTGTGCTCCGAGAGGTAGGGAACGGCGAGGTACGCGGCGGGAATGACAACGGCTGCGTAGGCTGCGGCGAGTACGAGCCCGACGCGGGTGGTGGAGCGTTCGCCGGCGGCTGCACCGAGGACGACGGCGCCCAGAAGCGTGCCCGCGAGGCTCGCGCCGGTGGGGATGTCGATGGCGGTCAGGTGCGGGAGTGCGTAGGTGCAGAGGAGCGTCGCCAGAACGGTGATGAGGGCCATCTCGGCGAAAGACCGCCACGCGGCTGTTCCAGCACACCGCGCCCGCCCGGCCGAGGCGGAGAGAAGTAGCCCGCCGGTACGCGCGACAACGGCACCCACGATGATGGTCAGCGCCCAGAGGTCGGACATTAACGGAAAACGGTAACCGTTTTGCGACGGTGTTGCACGCGGCGAGGGTTGGCGGAAGCGTTCAAGGGTTTGTAGGGTTGTGGGCGATGATTCGACGGCAACTGGCGGACGGGCGGTACGGGCTGGTGACGCAGGACGACCACGCGCGACTGGCAGGGTGGCTGGGCGGGTGGGTGGGGACGTCGATGTTCGAACTCGGGGCAATGGGTACACGGCGGTCGGAGGTGCTGTCAGCCATTCACCTCCACGACGCGGGGTGGACGGCGCACGACCGCTTCCCGACTGTCGACGATCGCGGCAGGCCGATGGACGTCTTCGACTCGCCGAGGTCGGTCTCATTGGCGGTCTGGCCAGGGGCGGTGCAAGAAACGGCGCGGTCGGGGACTTACGCGGAGCTGCTGGTGTCGATCCACATGCTCACACTCTCCGCGTACGCCACCGGGCCGGGGGGTGTGAATCAGACTGCAGCCGAAACGGACACCCTTCCAATGCGGTTCGAGATGAACAAGTTTCAGCACAAGCAGATCGAGCGACAGGGCTGCCTGCGGGCCGAGCTCGGGCTGAGCATGGAAGTACCACTGACCTTGGGGCTGGTGGACTTGGAGGAAGTGGAGTCCGGCGAGGAGAAGCTGGCCCGCGAAATCGACTTAATGCGGCATTACCGCTGGCTTGCGGCGATGGATCTGATGTCGTTGGCGATTTGTTGCACGGAGGTACCCGTGGCACGGACCGAGGGGGTCTTGGTGTCGTCGCGGGAGGGGCAGTGGCAGCCGCTGGACCTTCGGCGGAATGGCGACGACCTCCGCGTGCACCCTTGGCCGTTTCGGGTTGAGGAGATCGAGGTGTGCGTTGCGTTCCGGGCTGTCGAGGGGCGGATTTACGCGGGGAACAAGGATTTGCAGCGGGCGTGGGACGAGGGGGAGAGGGGTGGGGTGGCGAGCCGGATCACCCCGAGGTGAGACGGGCAAAAGCCAAAGGCCGCACGCCGTTTGGGGGGTGTGCGGCCTTTTGGTGATGGGCCCGATACGATTCGAACGTACGACCTCGTCCTTATCAGGGACGCGCTCTAACCAACTGAGCTACGAGCCCTTACGACAGATTGTGGTACTGCCGTGGGGCGGTGTTGGCCGCCCCGTGGGGAAAAGAAAGATAGGCGTTCCGTGGCGTGAGTCAATTGGCGTGACGTGGGAGGGAGGTTAGGCGGCGGCGACTTCGGCTGAGACGCGCTGGACGAACTCGACGCCGCAGAGGACCTCGCGGGAGGTGCCGGGAGAGCGGTCCAGCCAGACGACGCGTGCGGGGATCATGTTGCGGCGGTTGGCGAGGGGTTGCTGGTGGCCCTCGCGGCCGACGTGGACGGTGACGATGCGGCCCTCGAAGACGGGGGTTGAGATCGGCAGGCCCAGACGCAGACCCGTGCCGGAGATGTCGAGGGTCACGCCGGGGAAGTAGCGCCCCGAGACGGGGTCGAAGATTTTCACGGGGCGTCTCTGGGACACTCGGAGGCCGCGTCGGCGGTCGGAGGCGGAGGCGTCGTCGAGCGACGTCTCCGAAAGGTGTGTAACGCTGTTGTCTTGGAACTCCATGGGAAACGCTCTCCTGTGTCGGACGTCCTTGCCCGGTTGAAGTCTTATCGGAGCGTTCAAAGGCCGAACTTGCGTGATTTCGGACGTTAGGGTTTAAGGCGGGCCCGCGCTGGGGGCCGGGCGGACAGGCGCATGAGGGCGGCTGGGGCGTTTGGACGTATATTGTTCGGTACTATGCCTTACAATTTCACACCGATCGAGAAGAAGTGGCAGCGTTACTGGTTGGAGCACAAGAGTTTCCGCGCTCTCGACCCCGCCGAAGCCGGGGAGATGAAGAAGGCATACGTGCTGGACATGTTCCCGTACCCGTCGGGGTCGGGGCTGCACGTGGGGCACCCGGAGGGGTACACGGCGACGGACATTTACTCGCGGTATCTGCGGATGAAGGGGTTTAACGTGTTGCACCCGATGGGGTGGGACGCGTTCGGGCTGCCGGCTGAGCAGTATGCGATCAAGACGAACACGCACCCGCGGGAGACGACGGAAACGAACATCGCCAACTTTCGGCGGCAGATCCAGATGCTGGGGTTGTCGTACGACTGGGACCGCGAGGTGGACACTACGGACCCGGAATATTACCGGTGGACGCAGTGGATTTTCCTGCAGTTGTACAACTCGTACTTCGACCCGACTCAGCGGCGGGCGATGCCCATCGGGCACTTGGTCAATGAGCTTCAGAACGACAACTACAAGGTCGGGCCGGACGGGTCGATCGTGCTGAACCAGACGCAGGAGGGGCTGGAGGTGATCGCGGGGGAGGTGGGGCTGGAGCGGAGGTGGTCGGAGTTGAGCGTGGAGGAGCAGCGCGGGGTGTTGGGCGGACAGCGGCTGGCGTATACGGACGAGGTGGCGGTGAACTGGTGCGGGGGGCTGGGGACGGTGCTGAGCAACGAGGAGGTGATTGACGGGAAGAGCGAGGTGGGGGGATACCCGGTCGAGCGGAGGCCGATGCGGCAGTGGATGCTGCGGATCACGGCCTATGCGGACCGCTTGGTGGAGGACTTGGATCTGCTGCAGTGGCCGGAGAGCTTGAAGGAGATGCAGAGGAATTGGATCGGGAGGAGCACGGGGGCGGAGGTGGATTTTGAGGTGGAGACGGGAGGCGATCGGGGGAAAGGCACAGAGGCACAGAGGCACAGAGGGACAGAGGGAGAAGATCGGGGGGGAGAAGAAGGGGGGGGCGAGATGATTACGGTTTTTACTACGCGGCCGGATACGTTGTATGGGGCGACGTTTATGGTGCTGGCGCCGGAGCACGGACTCGTGGGGACGCTGACGACGGAGGGGCAGAGGGTGGCGGTGGAGGCGTATCGGGCGGCGGCGGCGGGCAAGAGCGAGCGCGACCGGATGGTGGACGCGAAGACGAAGAGCGGGGTGTTCACGGGGGGTTATGCGGTGAACCCGATCAACGGCGAGAAGGTGCCGGTGTGGATCGCGGACTACGTACTCATGGGGTATGGGACGGGGGCGATCATGGCCGTGCCGGCGCATGATGAGCGGGACTTCGCCTTTGCCAAGCAGTACGGGCTGAAGATTGTGACAGTGGTCAAGCCGGCGGACCGCGAAGCCAAAGAGGACGAATGCTTCGCGGATGAGGGGGTTGCGATCAACTCTCCGATGATTGAGGGGCTGGCGACGGCTGAGGCGAAGGCGAAGGTGATTGAGACGCTCGAGCGGGAGGGGACGGGCAAGCGGCGGATTCAGTATAAGTTGCGGGATTGGCTGTTTTCGCGGCAGAGGTATTGGGGTGAGCCGTTTCCGATTTTATTGGACTCGGCTGGGAATTCGTACGCGATCGGGGAGGAGGAACTGCCGCTGCGCCTGCCGGAGATGGCGGACTTCAAGCCGACGGGCACGCCCGAGCCGCCGCTGAGCAAAGCCGAGGACTGGCTGAAGGTGCGGCGCGACGGCGAGACGTTCACCCGCGAAACCAACACCATGCCGCAGTGGGCGGGGAGCTGCTGGTACTACCTGCGGTACATCGACCCGAAGAACACCGAGCGGTTCGTGGACCCGGAGAAGGAAAAATACTGGATGGGCGGGGGCGGGGTGGACCTGTACGTGGGCGGGGTGGAGCACGCGGTGCTGCACCTGCTGTATGCGCGGTTTTGGCACAAGGTGCTGTTTGACCTGGGGCATGTGTCGTCGCCCGAGCCGTTTGCGAAGCTGGTGAACCAGGGGCTGATTCTGGGGGAGATGGAGTACCACTTCTTCGAGGACGAAAGGGGACAGGCGGTGAGCGCGGCGGAGGTTACCGACGTCGACGAGGAGAACTCGCCGGAGTTCGGAATTCGGCTGTTCGCAACGCACAAGCCGACGGGGAGGAAGATCTTCGGGAAGCGCCTGGAGGAAGTGCTGGTGGAGAAGACGAAGGAGGGGTTTGTGACGCGGGCGAACCCGGCGATTCGCGTGGACGCGCGGTCGTTTAAGATGAGCAAGAGCCGGGGGAACGTGGTGAACCCGGACGACATCGTCGCCGACTACGGGGCGGACGTCCTGCGGCTGTATGAGATGTACATGGGCCCGCTGGAGGCGACCAAGCCGTGGGCGACGCGGGACATCACGGGGATGCACCGGTTCATCCAAGGCGTGTACCGGAACCTGGTGGGCGACGAGGAGGAGAACCGCGTGGCGAAGATCGCGGACGTGGCGACGCCGGACGCGCTGGACCGGCAGTTGCACCGGGCGATCAAGAAGGTGGCCGAGGACATCGAGGGGCTGCGGTTTAACGTGGCGATCGCGGAGCTGATCAAGCTGAACAACGAACTTGGCCGGCTGACCAACGACGGGAAGGAAATTCCGCGGGATTTCGCGCGGACGTTCACGCTGCTGCTGGCGCCGTTCGCGCCGCACTTGGCGGAGGAGCTGTGGGAGCGGCTGGAGGGGGGAGGGCCGTCGTTGGCGCGACATGCGTGGCCGGAGTTTGACGCGGCGAAGCTGGTGGACTCGATGCTGGAGCTGCCGGTGCAGGTGAACGGGAAGCTGAGGGGGAAGGTGACGGTTGCGGCGGACGCGGGTGAGGCGGAGGTGCTGCTGGCTGCCCGGACGGCGGAGGGGGTACCGGCTTGGATCGAGGGGAAGGAGGTTAAGAAGGCGCTCTATGTGCCGAAGAAGCTGGTGAACTTCGTGGTGGGATAGGGGAGGATCTACCACGGAGGAGCGAAGGAGCACGGAGACGAGGAGAGGGAGGGAGGGGGTGCGGACTTTATGAAGTGCGGGTTGAGGGGTGGACGGGGTTGGCTGCGGCGAAGAGGACGGTTTCGAGTTGTTCGGGGGTGACGTAGGGGAAGTTCGGCATGAATTCGTGGACCATTCGGCCGCGGACGACGCGGAGGACAGGGACTTTACGGGGACGCGGGCGCCGCGGAAGCAGGGAGTTTCGGCGCGGATTTCGGGGTCTTCGTGGATGGTTTGTTGGAGGGTTATGCAGGGGAGTTAAGACATGGCCGAAGCGGGTGGGAAGAATTCATTGGGGTAGTGTGGTGGTGAGGATAAAGTGGGGGTATGGGCACTGAGATTGAAGCCAAGGTTCGGGTGTTGACGCACGAGGGGGTTCGGGAGCGGTTGCGCTCGGTGGGGGCGGTATGTGA
>JBBRUM010000195.1:0-6924 GCA_038247815.1 Tepidisphaerales bacterium
GCGCATGATTATTACGATTGATGGACCGGCGGGGACGGGGAAATCGACGGTGTCGCGCCGGGTGGCGGCGGAGCTTGGCTTTGGGTTTTTGGACACGGGGGCGATGTATCGGGCGATTGGGCTGGAGGCGGTGCGGCGGGAAGCGGACTTGTCCGATGCGCGTGAGCTTGCGTTTATCGCGCGTCACTGCCGCATCGAGTTCGATTGGTCGCAGTCGCCGCCGGGGGTGACGCTCAACGGGGAGAAGGTGTCGCACCTGCTTCGGTCGGGTGAGGCGACGCGGGCGGCGAGCTTTGTCGCGGTCGTGCCGGCGATCAGGGAGATGCTGGTCGAGCAGCAGCGGCGGATCGGGTCGGAGCGGGGGCATCTGGTGACCGAGGGGCGGGATCAGGGTTCGGTGGTGTTTCAGGACGCCAAACTGAAAGTGTATCTTGATGCGTCGCCGGATGAGCGGGCGCGGCGGCGGGCGGCGGAGTTGCGGGCGCGGGGGGAGACGGTGGATGTAGCGGAGATTCGCAACCAGATCATCGATCGCGACACGCGGGATTCGACGCGGTCGGCTTCGCCGCTGATCAAGCCGGAGGGTGCGGTGACGATCGATACGTCGGGGTTGACGATCGAGGAAGTGATCGGGCGGATTGTGTCGATGGCGAGGGGGATTGTGCCCTAAGGTGTGGGCCGGTGCTCGCGGGAGCGCGGGGTCGCCCGAGTTGTGATTGCCTCAGATCGAACATGCCCGAATCGCTTGAAGTTATTCCCCGGTCACTGCTTTGGCTGACGCTTCAGCCGATTGCCCGGACGCTGTTTTCCACCCTGTTCGACTGTCACACCTATGGGGTGGACAACGTGCCGGCGGTGGGAGGTGGGATTTTGGCCGCGAACCACCAATCGTACCTCGATCCGCCAATGCTGGCTGCGCCGCTGTCCAGGCCGGTAAGTTTCATGGCCAAGTCCGAGCTGTTCACCAACCCGTTCTTCGGGGCATTTATCCGCAACCTGCATGCGTTTCCGATTCGGCAGGGCAAGGGCGACCGCAACGCGATCAAGGAGACGGTGGGCCGACTCCAAGAGGGGTATCTCGTGAACATCTACCCCGAGGGGACGCGCACGGCGGACGGCGAGATCGGCGAGCTTCAGCCTGGGATCGCGCTGGTGATCCGCAGGGCGGGCGTGCCCGTGATTCCGGCTGTGATCGATGGAAGCTACGAGGCGTGGCCGATGGACCGCAAGCTCTTTCGGGCCTCTCCGGTGCGGATCGCGTACGGGCCGGCGCTGCGACTGGACGGGCTGCCGGCGGAGGAGATCGTGGCGACGCTGGACTATGTGCTTCGGACGATGCTCGCGGACCTGCGGGCGTTTCCGATGGGGTCGGCGGGGGCTCCGGTGTCGACGCGGGTTTCACCGGCGCGGCGGGAACTGGTGGCCTAAGAATGGGGCATGGTGATTCTCTCGGCGAGCGGCGGGGTTGCGACGACGAACTGTTATGTGATTGCCGACGAGGTCTCGGGCGACTGCGTGCTTATCGACGCGCCGGACCACACGGTCGGGCCGCTGTTGGATGAGATCGTCAAGCGGGGGTGGCGGCTGGCGGCGCTGTGGCTGACGCACGCGCACTTTGACCACATGGCGGATCATGCGGAGGTGAAGGCGCGGTTTCCGAACTCCGGGCTGGTGAGCCATGCCGACGGGGTGGCGCGGTTGGCGAATCCCACGCCGGCGATATTCCGGTTGCCGTTTACGATTCCGCCGGCGAAGGCGACGGCGCTGATCGGCGAGGGTGACGTGGAGACGTTTGGATCGCTGTCGGCGCGGGCGATGCTCACGCCGGGGCACTGTCCGGGGCACATCGCATATCACTTCGAAGCGCAGAGGGTGCTGGTGGGGGGCGACCTGATCATCGGCGGGGCGATCGGGCGGACGGACTTTCCGGACTGCTCGGTGCAGGAAATGCAAAAGTCGCTGCAGCGGGTGATGGCGCTGCCGGATGACACGCGGTTGCTGCCCGGCCACGGCGGGGAGACGACGCTCGGGGAAGAGCGGCGGAAAAACCCATACGTGCGAATGGCCCTTGCGGGGAGACTTGCGGAAGTCTAAAAAAAAGATGGGCGTGAGAGATGCCTCTCACGCCCATCGGTTTTGGCGGGAAACTAGTTACTTGATCGAGACTTCTTTGCCGCCGGCAGCGGCCGAGCGGTAGACGCCGTCGAGCATGGTCTGGACCGCGAGGCCCGCTTCACCGGGGGCGATTTGTTCGGTGCCCTTCGTGGCGCAGTCGACCCAGTTGCGGATCTTGGTTTGGAAGAGTCCGCCGAAGCCGTTTTCGGCTGGGAGGAAGCCGGGGGCCGAATTGATCATCGTGCCGGCGACGTCGCGGAAGATACCTGGGGGGTCCCAGCGGGCGCCGCCCTTGGTGCCCAAGAGCTCAAAATTCCAGACGTCGCTAGCGATGTGGGCGACGAAGGATGCTTCGATGTGCAGGATGGCGCCGTTTTCGAAGCGGATGTGGCCGATGGCCATGTCTTCGACGGTATAGGTCTTGTGATCCCAGCCGGGCCACTGGCTGATGACGTTGCTGGGCTTGTTGCCGTGGAAGGTCCAGGTGTTTCCGACGGCGGCGACGGGCTTGGGCGAGCCCATGACATAGTGGGCCATTTCGATGCAGTGCACGCCGATGTCGATCATCGGGCCACCGCCTTGGAATTTCTTTTGGCCGAAGACGCCCCAATTGGGGATGCCGCGGCGGCGGAGCGCCTGGCAGCGAACGAACATGATGTCGCCGAACTGGCCCTCGTCGGCTGCCCGCTTCATGAACTGGGTGTTGGGGTGGTATCGGTACTGGAAGCCGATGGTAAGCTTTTTCTTGTTCTTCTTGGCGGTGTCGATCATCTTCTGGCACTCGGCGGGAGTGAGTGCCATGGGCTTTTCGACGAGGACGTGTGCGCCGGCGTTGAGGGCGTCGATGGTCGGCTGGGCGTGGATGCCATTGGGGGTGCAGACGGAGACGCCGTCGGGCTTGACCTCTTTGAGCATCGTCTTCCAGTCTTTATAGAGCTGGTTGACGCCCCACTTGTCCTTGAAGTTTTCGAGGCGGTCGGGAACGATGTCGCAGCCGGCGACGATTTCGACGTCGGGCATGTTTTTCATCGCCGCGGCGTGGGTCTGGGCAATGCCACCGCACCCGACGAACGCGATGCGGAACTTCTTCCCCCCGAACTCGGACTTTTTCTCGATCGCCAACGACTCGGTACCAACGCTCTTGTCTGCCATGATTCTTTACCGCCGGTTTGCGGCGCTCCGATTCTGATTCCAACGGGTGAAATGGTTGTCTTCGCCTGCACACCCGATGCACGGCGAGGCGGGGCAATTTAATCGTTAAACCTCCGATTGTCACACCCCGGCGAAGTGGTTACCCACGATTTTTTGGGTTGGAGCGAATTTCGGTAGAATCCGGGCCATGGCCGAGACGCTCCCGTACCAGGCTCCCGATCGGGCAAGAATCGAAATCCGGCGGGTGGGGTGGCGAAAATGGCTGGGAGTCAGCCGTGCCGACGCCTGGACGGCCCTCGCTAGTGAGCTCGACGCAAAGTTCGATGAAGGCGGCTGGCTGAAGTCGGATTCGGTCGTTCTTACCGTCGGCGCGGACGGGTCGTGGCGGGTCGTGCTCGACATGTACATGGTCACCGTCGGGAGGGTAAGCATTCCGTTCACGCGACTTCGCGTGCCGTTTCTCAACCCGTCGGGGTTCCGGTTTTCCGTCCAGAAGGCGGACTTTTTCGCGCCTGTAATGACTCGGCTGGGGGCACAGGACGTCAGCGTCGGCGTGCCCGCGTTTGACGAGTCGGTGATGGTGAAGTCTTCGGACGCGGCACGCGCCGTGGAGTTTTTTTCAGGACGCCGAACTTCGACGGTTGATCGTCGCTGCCGGCGACGCCAAACTGGAAGTCGTGGATCATGGCGGCGGGTTAAGTTGGAAGTTCCCGCCGCAGGCGGATGTGCTGCAGTGCGTCGTCGCGGGCGACGAGCACGACCTCGTCAAGTTGCGCCGGCTGTTCCAGTTGTGTCTCGCGGCTTTGGACCGACTGGCCGAGATTGGCGTTGCCGAGGTGGGTGATCCGGGTGTGTCAGTATACTAAGTTGTGGCGGCGGTGAGACTCTCGGGAAGGATGCGAAAATGAAGTTGCGTTTGATCGCGTTGGGGCTGTTTGTTGCGATCGCTGGCTGCGTTACGGTTCCGCCGCCCACTCCCAATGCGGTGAAGCGTCCCGAGACGACGACGCTGCACGGGGTCACGCGGACCGATAACTACGCGTATTTCAAGGATCGCAAGTCCCCCAAGATGATCGCCCACGTCACCTCGGAGAACGCCTACGCGGAGCACCACCTCAAACCCCTCCAGCCACTCGCCGACGCGGTGTACGCCGAAACGCTCTCCCACATCCAGCAGACCGACGACTCGGTTCCCTATCGCGAGGGAAGACACCTCTACTACACCCGAATAGTCGAGGGACAGCAGTATTGGGTGTACTGCCGTAAGCCGCTCGCCGGAGGCCCAGAGGAGATCTTGCTCAACGTTCCCGAACTGGCCAAGGCGCATTCGTTCTTCGACGTCGGCGGGTTCGAGGTGTCCGATGACGGCTTGATGCTGGCGTACAGCGTGGATACGACAGGGTTCCGCGAGTACGCGCTGTATCTTAAGGACCTCGGCACGGGCAAGACGACGGGGCCGCTGATGCAGCGCGTGTCATCGTTCACGTTTGGCCGCGGCGCAACGCTTTACGCCGTCACCGATGACGACGCCAAGCGCCCCCACCTCCTGCACCGCATCGCCTCCGGCAAGCCGCCCGTCCAACTCTTTGAGGAAACGTCGCGGCAGTTCAACTTGGGCGTCGGTCGAACCCGCTCGCGCGAGTTCGTCGTCGTCACCTCCGGAAGCGCCGACACCTCTGAGGTTCGCCTCCTCCCAGCCGGTGACGTCACCGGCGCGCCCCGGGTGGTCGTGCCGCGCAGGTCCGGCGTGGAGTATTACGTCGAACATCGCCCGGGCACGTTCTACATCTGGACCAACGACAGCGCCAAGACATTCCGCGTCGTCACCGCCCCGGAATCCGACGCGGCAGCCTGGACCGAAATGGTCCCCGCCCGGCCGGACGTGGCTATCACCGGACTTTCCGCGTTCCAAAACCACCTCGTCATCGAGCAGCGGCGGGGCGGGCTCCCGGGGTTTACGGTGATTGACTTCGCCCGCAGATCCGCCCACGACATCTCGTTCGACGAGCCCACCTACGGTGCGGACCCTGCCCAAAACGCGGAGTTCGACATGGAGAGGTTTCGCTTCTCCTACACCAGCTTCACGACGCCCTCGTCGGTCTTCGATTACGACCTGAACACGCGCGGCAAAACGCTGCTTAAGCGCCAGCCGGTTCCGGGTTTCAACCCGGACAAATACGCCGAGCGCCGCATCTTCGCAGCCACCGCCGACGGCACTTCGATACCCGTTTCCCTCGTTTACCGCAAAGACCGCTTCACTGAGGGCCGCCCCGGTCCGGTGTATCTTTCGGCTTACGGGTCGTACGGAATCCCGAATGACGTCTACTTTTCCCCGACGTGGCTTCCGCTTCTCGACCGGGGTGTGGTCGTCGCCCTGGCGCACATTCGAGGCGGCGGCGAGTTCGGCAAGCCGTGGCACGACGCGGGGAAGCTCATGACGAAAAAGAACACCTTCACCGACTTCATCGCCTCAACCGAGCACCTCATCGCCGCCAAGTACACCACCCCCGATAAACTGGTCATCAATGGCGGCTCGGCTGGGGGACTGCTGATGGGCGCGGTGCTCAATCTCCGCCCCGAACTGTTCCGCGCCGCACTCGTCGAGGTGCCCTTTGTAGATGTCACCAACACCATGCTCGACGACACACTACCGCTGACGACCCAGGAGTACCTCGAGTGGGGCAACCCCAACGAGCCCGAAGCCTTCGCGTACATCAACTCCTACTCCCCCTATGACAACCTCCGCGCCGCCGCCTATCCAAGCATCCTCGTTCGTACCAGCCTCAATGACTCGCAGGTGCTCGTCCACGAACCAGCCAAGTGGACCGCCAAGCTACGCGACGTCAAAACCGACGCCAACCCAGTGCTCATGCTCGTCAATATGGACGCCGGCCACGGGGGGTCGTCGGGTCGGTACGACAGCCTGAAGGAGTCGTCCGTTTCAAGTGCGTGGGTGCTGTCGCAACTGGGGATCAATAAGTAGCGGCCTGACGCGCCGGGCGGCTGCGACGGGTGGATTTATCGTATGATTGCCACCCTTCGCCCCCCGCCGGGCGTTTCCGACCCCGGTCCAATATTCCGCAAATCAGCCCCTGGCTCTCCTGCTCACCTGATCCGGGTGATATACTCTGGTGCACGTGCGAACACCGCGATACGCCCTTTTTCTGACCTTGCTCGTGGCGGCAATTGCCACGCAACGGGTTCTGTCGTCGGTGTCAAACAGCGCGTTTTCGCCGGACCGGGCACGGGCGGATTTGACGTTTGTTGCCCGCAATCTGGCTCGCAAGTTCTCTCGGAATGATCTTCGCCCGTCGTTGCATGGGTTGCTCATCTCGCCAAGACTTACGCTGCGGCGACTCTTGCTCTGTGTCGAGAGATTGGTGGGAGCGCTGGTTACGCCGAGGGCTTATACGCCCTTCCAGTTCCGGCTGCCGCCGCCTATTTTGGCGTAGTTCGCCAGCCGTTTAAATCCCTGACACCCGACTCGCCCGATGGCGCTCGGGGAGTGTCTTAGACCACAACCCGAAATCACTGCCCCAACCACCGGGGCGGAGTCCCTCCATGAACGCAGCAATCCAAAAGCTCCTTATCAAAGTCTTCGGTTCGCGGAACGAACGTTTACTCAAGCGCTATCGCAAGATCGTCGCCCTGATCAAC
>JBBRUM010000196.1:0-6899 GCA_038247815.1 Tepidisphaerales bacterium
CTGTCGGTCACCGGCTTGCCGTCGATCGCCCCGGCGAAACCGCAGACGAGGTCGCAGCCGAAATCCCGCGCCGAGTCGATGCACTTCTCCCAGGACTTGACCTGATCGGGTTTCATCAGCGGGTTGCCGAACATGCCCAGAGAGGAGCAGACGGCGTTATCGCCCATCGCCTCGGCTGCCTGCTTTTTCCAGACCTTCAGGTCGACGTCGATCTTTTCCCAGAAGTTGAACTGTAAGCTCTCAAACCCCAAGCCTACGAGGGCTTTGAGGTATGAAACGCCCTTGCTGGGCGGACAGAGCGTACCGATTCGAATGTCGTCGTGTGCCATGTGTGCAGGATCTCCGGTAGGGTATGGGGGTCTGACAAGGTAACCGCCCCGACCCGCGTGTAAACTCCGCGTCACCGTGTCACACCCCTCTCCGACAACCCCGCCCGCACTTACCTCGGAGTCCGCGGAACTCTCGATTATCGTCCCCACGTTGCGGGAAGCAGCCAACTTGCCCCTGTTGGCAAAACGCCTCGCCGCTGCACTTCCCGATACCCTCTACGAGCTGATTGTCGTCGACGACGATTCGCGCGACGGGACGGACAGAGTCTGCGGCGAGCTCGCCAGGTCGCATCCGTTGAAGCTCATCACCCGCCGCCCGCCGAAGGACGGTTTGTCGGGCGCGGTGCTCGAGGGGTTTAAGCACGCGTCGGCGCAGCTGCTGCTGGTGATGGACGCCGACCTTCAGCACCCTCCAGAAGCCGTTCCGCAATTCTTGGCTGCGCTCCGCGCCGGGAGTCCGTTTGTTCTGGGCAGTCGGTACGGCGCGGGCGGGACGATCGCCGGGACGTGGTCGCCGTTTCGCCGTGCGAACTCGCTGATTGCGACAATGCTGGCCCGGCCGTTCGCGCCGGGGATCACCGATCCGATGTCGGGGTTCTTCGCGCTCCCGCGGACGACGCTGGCCCGGGCTGAGCACCTCACGCCGCTGGGCTACAAAATCGCGCTCGAGCTGCTGTGCAAGTGCCGGGTGTCGGAGGTGGCGCAGCCGGCGGAGATTCCGATCACGTTCGCGCAGCGGCTGCACGGGCAGTCCAAGCTTTCCCTTCGGGAGCAGTTTCGGTACCTGGAGCATCTGTCCCGTTTGTACGACTACACCTTTCCGCGTGCGTCGCCGATTTTGAAGTTCGGGATCTCCGTCGCCCTTGGCTGGGCGCCGGCGGCTATGGTGTTTGCGGCACTTGCGCCCCATGTTCACGCCCGAACCGCCGTTGCCTTGGCGTACCCCGTCGCGGTCGCCGTCACCGCTGTGCTGCACCTGCGCTACGTTTCCGCGCAACGGGAGTTCCTCCCGCGCCCGCGCCCGTGGACCGACTTCCTCTGCATATCGCTGGCCGAGTATCTCACGGCCCTGCTCGCCGCGCTCTACCTCTCCAGCCGCGCCCCGGCGGCGCCGACGCTCGAGCTGTTCCTCCTCCCGTTCGCACTGGCGACGGTCACGCGCTACGTGCTGCGGAAGGAACTCCTGCACGACCTCCGCGGCTTGCGGCGAGACCCGCGGCGATTCGAGTGAGGCGTGCCTCGCGTGACGTGAAGGCCGCTGAATGCGTTATAAATAGGGGGGCGCATTTTAGTTGCGTCGGATTCGGCGGAACCACTATATTGCTCTCGTTCAACACCAATGGCGTGCGTGTGTGGCGAGTTGGAGTCGCCGCGCGGGCCGCCCAAGCAGGGAGATTTTCATGGCCGTTTCTCATGTGGTTCGCCGCGTGGCTCGCGGGCGTGGTTCCGTAGGACTTGTCGCGCGTCCGTGGCTGGCGGCTGCGGCGATGCTGTGTGTGGGGCTGGCGTCGGCGTCGGCCCAGCCGGCGCCCGAGGTGCTCACGGAAGACGGCATGATCGCGGGCACGATGAACATCGACTTCGCCACCCGCACCAACCTCGACAACACCGGAGACCTCAAGAAAGACTCCCCCGCCAAGGGCGTGAAAGACCGGTACATCTTCAGCATCGCCGTCGCCAAGACCACCGAGTTCGCCGGCGAGGTGCTGCGTCAGCCGACGCTGTACACCAAAACCCTCGGCCGCACCGCGCAAAGCGCCGAGCTGTTCTACAAGATCGACCTTTCTGTGCTGAACCCCAAGGACCTCAAGCAGAAGCGCACCGTCGGCCGCTGGGTGGGTACGGTCCCCTACGACCCCGCGACTGGCGCGTACGACTTGGCGGGAGGCAGGGCGTCTGACAGCCCGCTGCGGATCAACGTCGACGCCGTCGGCAGGGCGGCGGCGTTCGTCGATCCCTACGGCGGCAGGCTCATCGGCAAGTCTGAGAAGAAGGAGTCCCTCGCCACTTCGACGTACAAGCGGATCGTGGGCAACCGCACGGTGGAAGTTGTGGTGAAGAAGTCCGACCCGATGCGGTTCGAGAATCTCGTGCTGGCCAAGGGCCCGGCTGAGACGTATCCGCGGACCGTGGTCAACGGCCGGCTGGACTACGACTACGAAACCGGCAACTACTTCGCCGACAACATCCGGTTCAAGTATTCCCTCGACGGCCGCGACTACGAGGACGTCGTCACCGGCACGATCAAGTGGATCGAAGACCCCGAGCGGAAAACCAACGGCAAGGGCCATTACGATTTCAACCTTCGGTTCAACGAGGAGAAGAACAAGACCGCCACGGGTGAAGGCGCAGCCTTCGAACAGATGTCGTCGGAAGACGCCTTCTTCGCCGTCGACACTTCCGTCCCGAGCATCACGGGCAGGATCACTTACGTCGACCAGATCCCGACGGGCTCCGAACTCCCGACGTCGTCCAAAGCGGTGTTCGCGCTGAACGGCAACAAGCTCACCAAGCAGCAGGCGATGAACTTTTTCAAATTGTGGATTGTTGCAATCGGGCCTACGAACGACGAGTAGCTCCAGTGTGATACTCTGCGGCCCGGCATTGCCAGTGGGGGTGCCGGGCCTTTTTCCGTCAATGCTGTTCACGATCGATGCTCCATTGGAGATGAAACATGATCCGATCCCCCTTTCGTCATATCGCCCGCAGGTCTGCTCGTCGCGACGATGGGCCGAGTCGCCGGGAGGTACTGGCTGCGACGCTGGCGGCGTCGGCTGGGCTGTTTTTGTCGGGGCATCCGTCGGAGGGCGCGGTGTCTTTCCGTCAGCCGTCGCGGAACGCCAAGAGCGTGGTGGTGGTCGGGGCGGGGTTCGCGGGGCTGGTGGCTGCCTATGAGCTGCGCGCAGCCGGGTACGACGTGACGGTGGTGGACGCGCGGGACCGCGTGGGCGGGCGGGTGCTGAGTTTTTCAGACTTCGTGCCCGGGCGCAACATCGAGGGCGGGGCGGAGCTGATCGGGTCGAACCACCCGGCTTGGGTGGGGTATGCAAAGAAGTTCGACCTCGAGTTTCTCGATGTGGGCGAGGACGAAGGCACGACCGACCCGGTGGTGATCGACGGCAAGCTGCTCCCAGCCGAAGAAGCCGCAAAGCTGTGGGAGGAGATGAAGGAGGCTTTCAACGGGATGACCGACCTCGCCAAGAACGTCGACGCCGACGAGCCGTGGAACTCGCCGCACGCCGCCGCGCTCGACAAGCGTTCCATCGCCTCATGGATCGAAGCGCTGGACGTCGCGCCTCACATCAAGCGCGCCTGCTGGATCAACCAAGCCTCCGACAATGGCGTCGACCCCACCCGGGCCAGCCTCCTCGGCCAGCTCGCCGCGATCAAAGGCGGCGGGCTCGAAAAATTCTGGACCGACTCCGAGGTGTATCGCTGCAAGGGCGGCAACCAGCAACTCGCCAAAGCGCTGGCGGCGGTGATTGGGGTTGACCGGATCGTGCTCTCCCTCCCCGTGACTGACATCGACACTCGCGGCGGAGCCTGCAAAGTCACCTGCCGCGACGGGCGCATCATCGCGGCCGACGACGTCATCCTGGCTTGCCCGCCCTCGGTATGGTCCAAGATCAACTTCTCCGCCGGGTTACCGCGCGACCTTGCACCCCAGATGGGCGTTAACACCAAATACCTCGCCCATACCAAATCGCGGTTCTGGCGCGACGCCAAGATTTCGCAATACGCGCTCTCGGACGGCCCCGTTCAGCAAACTTGGGACGGCACGGACGGCCAGGATGATGGCGGGCCGGGCTGTATGATCGGGTTCAGTGGCGCACGCGGCGCCGAGACCGTCCTCGGCTGGCCGAAGCACTCCAGAGACAAGTCGTTCGCCAAGCTGATGGAACAGTTCTTCCCGGGCTATGGCGAGCAGTTCGTCGCCGCGCGGTTCATGGACTGGCCGAAGGACCCTTGGGCACTTGCGGCGTACTCGTTCCCCGCCCCCGGGCAGGTGACGACGATCGGCCCGAAACTCTCAGCCGGGCTGGGTAAGCTCCACTTCGCCGGGGAACACTGTTGCTACAAGTTCGTCGGATACATGGAAGGGGCCTTGCAGTCCGGGCTGGTCACCGCCGCCAAGCTCGCCAAGCGGGACGGAATCCAGATCCCGCCGAGGGACTAGACATCGTCTATCATGGGTCCGGAGCCCAACAGGAGAGAGAATGCCCCCAAGTCGTCTGAAACCCGGCCGTTTGAAACTCGGCTGTCTAAAACCCGCAGTGTTTACTTGCGCACTTGCGCTGGTGTCTTCCGCCGCCCTTGCAGGCTGGACCGAGGCCGTAAACGGCGACCTTTCCAACGAGAACGAATCCCCCACGCCTGTCTCGCTGGCGCCCGGCAACAACCTCATCACCGGCCGAATGGGCGTCGATCCCCTCGCGGGCGTGCTCGACGCCGACATTTTCACCTTCACCGTCCCCGCCGACGCCACTCTCACCGCCATTGACCTTACCGTTTACGTCCCTTCGCTGGTGCTGGGGAACGGGGCGTTTCTGGCGATCTCGTCGGGCACCACCATTGATTCGGGCGAACCGAACGCACACCTGTCGAACCTGCTGGTGGACGCGGTCGGCCCGCTGCTTCCGCTGCTTGCGACCCCGACGTTCGGCGGGACGGGTATCCCCGGCCCCCTCGGCCCGGGCACCTACACCCTTTGGTTTCAAGAAACCATCACCACGGTGGACTACCAGTTCAACCTCGTGCTCACGCCGATCCCCGAACCGGCAACCACGATCCCAGCCGCCATTGCACTGACCGCCCTGGCGGCCCGTCGTCGTCGCTAATACCCGTTCACACCGTTCGCCCCGAGGGTCGCCGATCCGGGTATCATCCCCGACCCGTGCCCGAACTCCCGCACCACCCGACCGCCCGCCACTCGACCACCCACCTCGCCCTCGCCACGGCGTTCTTCACCCTCCTCTGGCTGTGGCAGGTTAACGTTTCCAACGGCTTCCTCGAAGCCGACGCCTGCACGCACTACCTCATCTCCCGCTTCGCCCTCGACGAGACGTTTTCGTTCGTAGACGTCTGGGGCAGGCCGGTGAAAACGGCGGTGTACGCGGTTCCGGCGTACTTCGGGGGCAGGCTGGGGGTGCAGTCGGTGTCGTTGGCGCTGGCGGTGACGTGTGCATGGTTCGCGTACCTCATCGCCCGCAACCTCGGGATGAAACGCCCCGAGCTGGCCTTCCTCTTCACCCTCGCCCAGCCGCTGCTGTTTCTCCACTCGTTCTCCGAACTCACCGAACTGCCGTTCGCGGCGTTGCTTGTCATTGCGTTCTACTGCTACACGCGGAAGTGGTGGTGGACGGCGGCGCTGCTTGCGGGACTCTTACCACTGGCCCGACCGGAGGGGTTTGGGTTCCTCGCCGTGGCGGCGCTGGCGTTTCTCTTGCAGCGGCGGTGGGCGTCGCTGGCACTCTTGCCGTTGGGGCTGGTCGCGTGGAGCTATATCGGATGGGAGGCGTATGGGCGTGACGGGCCGTACGCACTCGCCCCCTCCCTCTCCTCGGCCCTGCACTCCATCGCCACCTGGCTGCCGCGGTACTGGCCGTACGCGGGGGACAGCGTTTACACCGAGAACCGCTCCGCGCTCGACGCGGTCTGGCGGCTGTTCAAGTTCACCGCCACGCTCCCCGCCGTCACCAGCCCGGCCGTGTTCCCCGCGCTGCTCGTGGGCATCATCGCGCTGCTCTTCGCCGGGCGTCGCCCGGGATTGTCCTCCCTCCGTGCGGCTTGGGCGACGCACGAATCGCGCCTGCCGCTGCTGACGCTCTCCGTGCCGATGATGATTCTCGTCGGCCACAGCGTGCTGTACTTCCTCGGCAAGATGGCGACCAACGGCGAGCTGCGGTACATGCTCGTGGTCGCGCCGTTTTGGGCCATCGTGTGCGCGGCCGGATGGGAACGCATCTTTACCTTCCTCCGCCGCGACCTGCTCGGCTCAGCCGAGGCGTTCCGTTTCGCCGCCTACGCCTGCCTCCTTCCCCTGGCGGTCAACGCCCGGTTCTACACGGTGCTGCCGATCCGCTTCGACTCGGACTGGGAGACCACCCGGTTCGTCGCCCACTGGGCCGACGCCCACGGCCGGGCCACCCGCCGCCCCGCCCTGATGTCCGCCCACCCCGGCGTGTTCTACTTCCTCGACCGCTCCCGCAATGACCCCCACCTCTCCCGCGACTTCGTAGCCAAGAACCTCGTCACCCCCCCACCCGGCACGCTGCTTCTCTATGACCCGATGTACGCCCGATACAACGCTTCGAGAGACCGAAGAATCGACGGCCCCGAAGAGCTCCTCCGCGCCGGCTGGATCGAACACCCGACCATGCGGATTGGGGGGTGGCGGATTTTCATGTCGCCCGAGCCGACATCTGCGGTGACTCGGTGATGCCCCGGCGCGGGGTGGGAGGCGATCGCTGTGTCCCTGTTGGCCGGGGCCCCCCCCCCACGCGCGAGGCCCCCGCCGCGGCCGCCTCCGCCCACGGGCGCGGGGGGGGGGGGAGCAGCCCGGCGCGCGCC
>JBBRUM010000197.1:0-6840 GCA_038247815.1 Tepidisphaerales bacterium
CCAAAACCACGCCCACCCAGGGTCCGTCTCCGGCAGCAGCCCCCCGCCCACCAGCGCAGCCCACCAAAACCACGCCCACCCAGGGTCCGTCTCCGGCAGCAGCAGTAAAAGTCGCTGTAACACCATGTCAATACCGCCGAGCGCACGCGCCAGCGCACGGGCGGCGCGTGCTCCGCCAACCTACTCACATCGGCGCGACAACACTGTCGTCTCTACTTTTTCCGGACCCACGCCCGACATTTCACCGCAACTCCGCAGCCCTTCGACGTAAGCCGCAAGACCCCACATTCCAATCAGAGGTCATGGATGGGCCGCCCCGTTTTCCGGACGTTGCAGGTGTAGAAATCGTTGCCAATTCCAATGGACCGGCTCGACGGCGGGTGCGATGATTCACGTACGAAGTTCGCCCGGCTTGGTGGTCCGTGGGAAGCTCGATCCGAGTCGCCCCTTTTCCCCACCCTGCCAGAAAGTGAGGACCATCGTGTTCGAAATCGAAGTTCACGGAACCAGCTCCACCGCGCTGCTGGACCACGCCAACTTGAAGCTCACCAGCGCCCTCAACCAGCACTCGGCCTCCGTGCTCCACGTCTCGGTCAAGCTAGAAGACCTCAACGGCCGCTCGAAGGGCCACGACAAACGCTGCCACATCACCGTCAAAGTCAAACACGACGACCCCGTCATCGTCGAGGAAATCGACGACGACATGTACCTCGCCGTCAGTCGCGCGGCCGATCGCGTCAAACAAGTCGTCGGCCGCCACCACGACAAAAAAATGGCGAAACTCCACGGGAAGGCGTAAGGCGCGGCCAACGAGGGACATGAAGAAACGCGAGGCAAGGCATTCAAACTAGAGATGGTGGCACCCGCGGCCTTCGGCAATCCCCACCCCCGATTTGTCTTCGCGGCGGCTTCGCGCCGTTTGTGGGCAATCTCACTGTCGCAGGAACATTGGATCGACCAAGTTCACCCGCGCCTGCACCCCAGCCGACGCCCCGAAATCAACCTCCAGCGTCACGGTCTTTGCCCCCTTGAGGTCCACCGACACCGCCGCCGTCTCCCGCCCCCGGGCGGCGACATCTGTCTCTTCGAACAGGACCGTCTCACCCGAGACCACGCGAAAAACGGCTGACCCGCGCTCGGCGCTGCCGTCCATCGCCAGCCCAACCCGCAGGCGGGTGAACCCGTCGGGCACGGCGTAACTCACGCGCGTCCGCGCAGTCATTCCAATCCCCCGGCGGACTACGCGGTCGCCGGCCTTGAGGGGGCCGCCGCCGGCTGACGCATCAAACCGGGGCCCGCGGGCGGCTGAGAGGAACGGAACATGCTCGACCGCCGTCGGCTGAAGCATCGTCAGCGGCCACACCGCGCCGCCGGCCCACTCGATGGCAACCACGTCGCCCTCCGCCATGGCGACGCGTCTCTCGCCGAGTTCGACATGGAAGCTGACTTCGCGCCCTTTGATCTCGAAGCCGGTCGCCCGCAGCACCGTGCCCCCCACAAGTTCCACGCGGGTGGTCTCGCCCACGGGACCGGGGTTCCCGCCGAGGTCGGCCAGCGACAGCACCCGGATCGCCGCCCACCCCACCGTTTGCGCCTCCCCCCCTCCCGCCGCGAGCACCACGACGCCCTCCGCGGTCACCTCCGACACCACGCCCCGGACTCTGTCCCCATTGAGCAGCACCACCACGTCTTCAGTTTGCCCGGATTCGACCGCCACGTCGCCCGCCGCGTCGCCCGCCACGTTCACCGCCGGTACGCCCGCGCCGAACCGCTCGACCCGCGCCACGGCCTTCAGCGGCACGCGCATCGCGCCCGCCTTTATGCTGATCCAACCCAGTTCCTCGGGCCCGGCGGCTGCGGGGTCGCCGGGGAGTCGCTGCCCGTCCCGCAGCGACAACACCAGCCCGCTGAGGTTGAACTCCCCCCCGCCGCCCCGCTCCAGTCGAACCACCTTCCCCGCCCCGATCTCAGTCCCATCCCCCAACATTACGCCCCCCCCGCCCACCCCCGACCCCAACGCCTGCACCCGCGCCTCGCGCACCGCGCCGTCCGCCGTCGTCACCACCCACGCCCCAGACACCGTCCCCTTTTCCTCCGCCCGCGCCGCACCCGCGCCAACGGCCAATTCCAGAACCGCAACCGCAACCGCCGAACTCTTCCACCATTTCATACTCTCAGCCTACACCCTCCCCCCCGCCCGACTCCAACTACCCGCTCGTCTTCGTGAGCACTACCCCACCCAAACCTCAGCTCCCCGGCCCCTTCCCGGTGAACACCGGCAGATACCGATTCGGCATCTGCAGAATCAGCAGCGCCATCGACGTCGCATAATCTTCGTTGAACTCTTCGGTCCAGGACCCCGCCGCCGTCTGCCTCGCAATCAAAATGTCCCGGATCGCCGGGTAGTACACGCCCCAATACTCACCCCCCGCGAGAAACATCGCCTGCACCCCGTAGTAGTGACCGTAGTAAAAATGTGATTCCCCCTCCGGCGCAGCCGACTTCCCCGGAATGTACTGCTTCATGTAATTCAGCCCCCGCTTGACGTCATCCCCCTCGTAAATCCCCGCGTAAAAAAAAGACGCCACCCCCGCGGCCGTCCGCGCATATCCCGACTGCCCGCCGCCCATCCCCATCCCGTTCATCCTCGCCATGTACGAGAAGCCGCCGTCCGCGTTCTGGCAGTTCTTGATGTACTGCACCGCGCGGTCCATCACCGACTTGTCGACCTTGATCCCCGCATCCCGCGCGGCCCGCAGCGCCATGATCTGGCAGATGGTCACGGAAATGTCCGCATCCTCCGGCACGGGCTGATACCGCCACCCGCCCTCGTTGTTCTGCGAGCGGATGATCAGTCGCACCGCCCGCTGCAACTTTTCCTTCACCTCGTCGTCCGGCGACATACCGTACACCTCGGCGAGAAACAGCGTCGCAAACCCATGCCCGTACATCGGCGAAGCCGAAGAGTCCGACGCGATCAGCCCCGACTCCGACGTCGACCTCAGCACAAACTCCAACGCCTTTCGCACGTTCACGCCGTACTTCCCCCGCCCGGGAAGGTTGCCGGCTTGCATGAACGCCAGCCCCGCCATCGCCGTGATCCCCGCGTGCTTCCCCCCCGATCCGAACCCGCCGCCAAACCCTCCGTCCGGCCCCTGCCGCGACGCCAGCCACGCCAACCCCCGCTCGACCGCCGCCTTCTGCGCCTCGGTAATCTCACTGCCCCGAATCGGATTCACAGCCGGCCCCGGCGCGACAACCTCCACCCGACCAGCCGGTTTCGCCTGCCCCAACGCAGGACCTGCCCCCACCGCAACCACCAACGCCATCGCCAAGAGTTTACGCATCATGAATCACCATCCACCCGGACAACATCCTTCACACTTCATCGCACGAACCGCTCATTTTCCCCCCGACCCCTGTTTCTCCGCCAGCGAGCGATAGTAATCCTCGATCAGCCCGCGGTATTTCTCCACTGGGGTGTCGCCCGCGCCTTCGATGATCGCCTGCCGCTGCCGCGGAGAGATCGCGCCCCACTCCGAAAGTCTTTCTCGCAGATCGCCACCCTGCTTCCCCGGATCGTTTGCCGAACCGGCTGCGCTGTTCGAGTTCTGGGCGCCCTGCGTGCCCTTGCCCGCCTGCTGTTCCGCCCCGGACTGGGCGCCTTGGTTGTTGGCTTGCTCGCTGCCGGGTTTGGGTTGGGGCTTGGGTTGCCCGCCCTTCGATTTGCTCGACGACGAGCCCGACTGCTGCTGGTCCTGCTTTCGGGCCTCCTCGATGAGTCGGTCGAGGTCCTTCAGCACCCGCTCCTGCAACCGCTGCGTCACCGCCCCGGGGTCCGAGTCCACCGCCAGCCGCTGCCGCGCACGTCCCATCCGGTTGGCCATGTTCTCGGCTGGATTTTCGTCCCCCTTGGCGTCCTGCGGCTTACCACTGAGCAGGTCGTTTTCGAGGTCTTGGTTCTCGGCTGCGTCGTTACCCGCTTCCTCAGCCAGTGGGCCTTTGGGCTCGGGGGGAATTTGCAGTTTTCCTCTGCTGGCTTTGCTTAACATTTCGCCCAGGAGCTCCCGCAACTCGCCCTGACGTTTTCCCACACCGGCGATCTCGGCCTTCTCCCCGGCTTCCGCCTGCCCCTTGGTCGCGCGGTTCACGGCTTCCTGCAACCCTTTAAGCAGGCGGAGCTCGGCTTCCCCGGGAAGCTTGGGCTTGCCTTGACCGCCTCCACCGCCGCCGCCGCCACCCTCGCGGTCCTCGAATTCCTTGTCGTACGGCTTGATCGTCAGCGACGCGATCATCGCGTCGAGCTGCTCCAGCACCTTGGCTTGTTCTCGCCGCACCTTCGCGTCTGTCTTCCGCTGGCCGAGCCCGTCCTTCACATCGTTCATCGTCTGCACGATGTCCTTGTTCGCCCACAAGAACACTACCGACCCGAGCGCCACCAAATCCTCCTCGATCTTGCTCACCCGCTCGCCGAGCGCCCCTTGCACGCCCGGCAGCTGGGCCAGTCGAACTGCCTCCGCCCGCGGCAGCTCACCCCGCCCCGCCAGCGCACCCAGCCGAGTCGTCTCCTTGTTCACGGCATCCTGCTCGCCCCGAATCGCCACGTACTGCGCCTTGATTGACTCCCGCTGCTGCTGCTTTTGCTCCTCCTCGTTCTTCTTCAGCATCTCCTCGACCTGCTTCCGCGCTTCCTCCAGCGCCGACAGCGCCTCCACCTGCGGCGGCTCGTACGCCCCGGCTAGGTCGCCCTTCCGCATCAGCACCGCCGCCCTCTCCATCCGCCCCGCCGCCCGCGAAATCGCGCTCGCCACTTCAGCCGCTCCTGACGCGCTTGACGCCGTTTCCGCCAGCCCGCGTGTGTTCCGCTCGGTTTGCTCCTGCCCGCCGGACAGCCCCGCGAGGTCTGAAACCGCCGGCTTGTCCGCCGTCCGCTCGGCCTTCTCCAGCAGCGCCGCCAGTTCCTTCTCGCCCACACCCTTCAGCGCCCCGTCGCGCAGCCCAAGGTTGTCGAGGTTGTGCCCCGCCTGCCGCCGCACGAGCGTTGCAAGCTGTTCGGCGAGGTCGGCAAGCTTCTTCGTCAGCTCCTCGAGCTTCCGCTTCTCCGCGTCCTTGAGCTGATTCAGCATCACCTGCAACCCGATCTCCGCTCTCCGCTGCTCCGCCTGCGCCTGGTTCTGCTGGTTCTGCTCAATCGACTCCGACGCCTTCGACTGCGCCCCCGGTACCCCCTCCTGCCGACCCGTCTCCGACGCTTTCTTCATCGCCTCAGCCGACTGCGGATCGGACTTGCTCATCTGCCCGGCTTGCTTCTCCATGTCGCCCAGCGCCTTCTCCGTCTGGGCCGCCAGCGCCTTCTGTTGCTCGGCCAACTTCTCGAGCTTCTCCCGATCCGCCGGTTTCATCTCCGATGGCTTCTTGCCGAGGTTTTCTTTCCCCACCTCCCGCGTCTGCTTCGACAGCTCCTGCTGCTCGGCCAGCATCCGCCGCAGGTTGTCGATCGTCTGCCGCAAGCTGCCGAGGTTACCGAGCTTCTCCAGCGCCTGCCCGAGGAGTTTGTCGGCTTCGGCTTGCTGCTTCTCGGTTTCCTCGAGCTTCCCGTCGCGGTTCTCCGCCTCCGGCGTTTGTCGGGCCTCGTTTATGGCCCCCGCCGCGTCTTTCATCGGCCCCTCGCTCGCCCGCTCGAGCGTGTCCCGCACGTCCCGCGCCGTCGTCGCAAGCTCCTTGTTCTCCAGCCGGTTCTCCGCCATCCGGCGCATCAGCCCTTCCAACTTCCCCGCCACCTGCTTGCCCTGACTCGCCACCACCGACTGCTGCTCCCCCAGTCGACGCGCCTGCCGCTGCTGCCCGTCGTCCATCTTCTCCTTCCCCGAAACGCCCTCCTTAAGCTCCTTCGTCTCGTCCGTCGTCCGCCGCTGACTCAACCTCAATTGCTCAATCTGTCCGGCTGCGTTCCGCAACTCCTCGGCCATCTTGGCAGCCAAGTCCTCCTGCGAAACAATCGTGATCCTCAGCCTCGACGACGTCGCCTCCGCATGCGTCAGCACCCCACCCGCCGTCTCACGCCGATAGTTGTCCCGCGCCGAAAGGTAATACTCCAGAACATCCCCGGCCTTGAGCTCCGCACCCATCAGCCCGGACAACTCCCACAAATACCGCACCCGCATCCGCGACCGATCCGGCGAACTCGCCGCCGCGCTCCACTCCGCCCCTGCCACCGCTCCGCCACCCTCCACCAGCCCCACCCGCCACTGCTTCCCATCCCCCAGCCGCTTGACGTTCAAATCCACCGCCACCAGCGCAAAATCATCCTCACCCATTCCCTCGAGCGGAACCGCAGCCGTCGCCGTCCGCTCCTCCGACCGCCGCGGCGACTCGATCTGAATCGCCGGCGCCTGATCCGGCCGAACCACCACCTCATACTCCGTCATCGCAGACGACCCGAACCCGTCCCCGTCCACCCCCGTCACCCGAAACCGCACCGTCTTCTCCGGCGCAACCACAACCTCCGCCCGAGCGCCGTCCAACTTCTCCACCCTCCCCACCCCCCCAACACCCCCCGCCGCCGCCCCTTCCCCTACCGCCACCAGTACCGGAGCCCCCGCCAGCGCCTTGTTAAACTCCAGCTTCACCCGCACCAAGCTCCCCTCCACCACCACGGCTGGACTCTGCGCCAAATCAAACACCCCCCCCACTCCCGCCCCAGCACCCGCTGCGTACGCCGGCGGTACCACCTCCGCCACCACCTTCCGCACCGCAAGCCGAGGCACTACCGTCAGCCCCCCCAGCTGGTGCTCATCGTCCCGCGGCGTGCCCCACCCCTTGAGCCCAGCGTCGGCCGCG
>JBBRUM010000198.1:0-6838 GCA_038247815.1 Tepidisphaerales bacterium
ACTCGGCGGCGACGAGGACCGTTCGATCCGCAGCGCGCTCAGCAAGCGGTTCAAGGTCGGAACGAACGTGCGACACTCGTCGTTCGGGTTGGGCAAGGTTGCCGAGCTGCACGGAACCGGGCAGAACACGCGGTGCGTGGTCGACTTCGCCACAACCGGCAGGAAGACGCTCGTGCTCGAGTTCGCCAAGCTTGAAATTGTCGGCTAGTTCTCGCCCGCTGATCTCGCCCGCCGATCTTGCCTGTCGGTCTCGCCTGCCGGTCCGGTCCACTGTCGGGTATGCTCTTGCACATGGCTGAGCCGCTGGACTACCGATCCCGCGTTCCTCGCGATGACGAACCGCCGTCGCGGAGGGTTGTGAGCGTCGTCGTTCCCGAGGAGTTCGGGGCGAAGGTGACGACCAGCGACGACCACGCGGGCGTGCGGGCGGTGGAATCGGCGCTGACGCGGGCGGGGATTCGGTTTTTCCGGGCCGAGGGCGACGCACGAATGGTCGGCAGACCGGTGACCCTCTGGTGCGCCCAAGGCGACCACGCCCGGGGCGCGGCGGTCGCAGCCGAAGTCTTCGCACGCCGCAACCGGGTGAAGAAGTCCACACCGCCGAAGTCTAATCTGACCGATCGCGAGAACGTGGGCGATGTGTGGGGATACGTCGACTGATCCCGCCGATTGAGGTCCGCGAGATTCGTCGCGGGTGTATTGGGGGTGCGGCGTGAATACCAGCCCGGCGGTGAGTACCATCCCCCCCATGGTTCTTCCCTACGCAACGCCCGAGTTCGCCGGTATCGGCGGTGAGATCAAGCAGCGCAACGAAGACTTTTTTGTGCAGGAGCTTCCGCTGTACGAACCCTCCGGCGAGGGGGAGCATGTCTTCTGCGAGGTACAGAAAAACGGTGTAAGCACCTTCGACGCCGTCGAGCGACTCGCCAAGGCAGCCGGGGTCCAGCGGGTCGACGTCGGCTATGCGGGAATGAAAGACGCCCGCGCCGTGACGCGGCAGCTCTTCTCCATCCGCGGGGCGACCGAGGAGCTTGTCCGGTCGATCAAGACGCCCGAGCTCGAAGTCCTCTGGGCGGCGCGGCATGGCAATAAGATTCGTCTCGGCCACCTCAAGGGCAACCGCTTTGCCATCAAGGTCCGCGAGGTAGATCCGCTGGGCGTGACCAAGCTCGGGCCGCTGATCAAGAAGCTGACTGAGACCGGCGTGCCCAACTACTTCGGCGAGCAGCGCTTCGGCCGGCGGAACAACAACGACCTCATCGGCGCGGCGCTGGTGCGCGGTGACAACAAGGAACTGGCTCGGCTGCTGCTGGGCGACCCGCAGAAGGGCGTCGATGAGGGCATGCAGTACAAGGCCCGGCGACTTTACGAGGAGGGAGACCTCCAGGAGTCGTTCAAGGCCTGGCCGCGGCGGAACGGACTCGAACGCCGCCTGCTGCATCAGGTCATCAAGACCGGCAAGGCCAGCGGCGCCGGCAGGGCGCTCGACGAGCACCTCCGCCGCCTCTTCGTTTCGGCGCTGCAGTCCCGCGTGTTCAACGAAATCCTCGCCGAACGCGTCACCGCCGGAACGTACTCCACGCTCACCCCCGGCGAGTGGGCTTACAAACACGACAACGGCGCTTGCTTCCATGTGGAAGACCTCGCCGCCGAGTCGCCCCGGACGGGCACGTGGGAAGTCAGCCCCAGCGGGCCGCTGATCGGATTCCGCGTGAGTCTGTCCACGCTGGATGCGGGGGAAATGGAACAGCGCGTCTTCGCGCGGCACGCACTGACGCCCGAGATGTTCAAGGTTCCCGGGCACCACCGGGTCAAGGGCGCTCGCCGGCCGCTGCGGGTTCAGCCGGAGGACGTGGAGTACTCGGCTGGGGTCGATGAGCATGGCGGATACATCACCGTGGCGTTCACGCTGCCGGCGGGGGCGTTTGCGACGGTGGTGATGCGTGAGCTGATGAAAAATGACGAGGAGGAGGAAGTCGCCCCGGCTGAGGTCGGGGAGGGCGTTGAGGGGGGCGGGGACTCGTTGGAGGGGGAGGGTGAGGGCGAGGAATAGGGGACAGGTTACTTCAGTTCGAGGCGGAGCTTTCGGCTGAAGACTTTTTCGAACCACTCGCGTTTTCGGCGTGCGCCCCAGAGTTCGAGTTCGGCGTCGGCGCGGGCGGCGACGCGGCAGAGGATGTCCTGGCCCTGCAGGCGGCAGCGGACGGTGGTGACGACCTGCCCGTGCGAGCGGTCCAGGCCGTCGGCGAGGCGGAGGATGGCGGCGCCGACGTCGACGGTGCGGCGGTCGCGGGGGGAGAGGGCGGTGTAGTGTTCGTGGTCGGGTTTGGGGGTGGATTTGCGGTGGTATCGGGCGATGTTGGCGATGATGTCGATCTCGGCTGGGGTGAAGTTCCGCAGGTCGCCGTGGCGAATGAGGTATTGACTGTGCTTATGGTGGTCGTCGCGGGCGATGTGCCAGCCGATGTCGTGCAACAGGGCGGCGTAGTCGATGAGTTCCCGTTCGGGGGCGGACAGGGCGTGCAGCGGCTTGAGTTCGTCGAAGATCTGCAGCGCCAGCGACGCGACGTGCTCCGAGTGGGTCTGGTGCCAGTCGCAGCGGCGGGCGAGGTCGATCACCGAGCGGCGGCGCGGGTCGGGGACGTCGCGGCGGATTTCGAGGTCGGGGACGTGGCGGGAGAGGTAGTCGAGGAGGATTCCCTCGCGGAGGGCGGCGTGGCACATGACGATTTTCTTCGTGTGGGTGCGCTGGAAGATCTCGCCGACGAGCAATGCGCCGGCGGTGATCTGGTCGCGGCGGGAATCGTCCAAGCCGGGGATGTGCGAGCGGGACTTGCTGTCGGACTTGAGGAGTCGGCGGAGGAGCTTGCCGAAGCGATCGTGGTCGATGGATCGGGCGGGGGTGGTGTTGTCGTCGTCGCCGTCTTCGAGGTCGGGGTCGCACATGGCGGCGACGGCTTCGAGCGTGCCGGAGGTTCCGATGACGAGTTTGGGTTTGAGGGCGGCGATTTGCTCGAAGAGCGGTGTGAGTTCGGCGTCGTAGTGGCGGAAGAGGGCTTTGCGGTTGTCGGGGGAGAGGGGGTCGGATTTGACGAACTGCGCGGTCATGCGGGAGGCGCCGAGTTTGCGTGATTCGAGTATGAGTGCGCGGTGGCGGTCGCCGACGATGAACTCGACGGACCCTCCGCCGATGTCGACGATGAGGGCGGGTTCGTTTTTGAGGGGGAAGGCGTGTCGGACAGCCAGATAGATCAGGCGGGCTTCTTCGCGGGCGGAGACGACGCGGACGTTAAGTTTGAGTTTTTTGCGGATGCGTTCGATGAAGTCGCCGCCGTTGATGGCTTCGCGAACGGCAGAAGTGGCGATGCAGACGATCTTTTCGCATTGGCGTTGGACGGCGGCTTGCTGGAACCGGGCGAGTGTGGTTTCTGCGCGGTCCATGGCGTCTTTGGCGAGGCGTTTGGAGGGGAAGGACAGACGACCTAGGCCGACGGGTTCTTTCATTCGCCAGAGGGTGGTGAGTCCGCCGTCGGGGTCGGCTTGGGCGACGATCATGTGGAGCGAGTTGGATCCGATGTCGATGGCGGCTAGGCGCAGGGAGGTCCCCTCGACGGACCTTGCGGCGCGGGGGGACTTTGGCGAAGACGATTGGATGGAAGGCATGTGGTTAGGATCGGCAAGCTAGGGCGGGGGGGCAAGGGGATGGGACAGTGGGGGGTATTGTGGCGTGGAAGTTGTCAGATGTCAGATGTGGGGGTGCGGAGGGAGTGAAATGGAATGTGGGACATTGCGCCGGTTTATGGGACATTTGGAGGAAAATTGCCGAACTTTGTGGGGAATTGACCACCCGCCGGGGTAGCGGCTGGAGGCGAGGAGGGGGGACGGGGGAGTGGGAAATGGCGGGAGGTTGCTTGGTAGGGGTGGGGAGTGAAATGAGAAGTGGGACATTGCGCCCGTTTGTGGGACATTTGGGGGAATGTTGCTAGATTCGGTGAGCGACTGACTATCCCCCGGGGTACCGGCTGGAGGAACGGAGGGCGGGGAGAGGACTCGCTGGGGGAGATTGTACGGTTTTTGTTCGGTGTTGTCAAGATCTTTTTTGTTGTAGAGACCGAGGACATGGGTGGCGCTGGACCGGGGACATGGGTGACACTTTTTTTTACTGTGGTGGCTGAGCTGAAAGGAGCTTGGCATGCCGTGGAGAAAGGTGTCGGTGATGGGACAGAGATTGGAACTGGCGGAGTTGATGCAAGCCGAGGACGGGCCCGGGATGGGGGAGTTGGCGCGGCGGTTTGGGGTGAGCCGTAAGACGGCTTACAAGTGGCTGGCGCGGTATCGGGCCGGGGAGCGGGAGTTTTTGGATCGGTCGCGGCGGCCGGGGAGTTCGCCGGGGCGTTGTGGGGGAGAGATCGAGGAGCGGGTGGTGAGGCTTCGGGGGGAGCATCCGGCGTGGGGGGCGAAGAAGCTGCGCCAGTATCTAATCGACCAGGAGCAATTGACGGATGTGCCGGCGGCGAGCACGGTGGGGAAGATCCTCAAGCGTCGGGGGCTGATCTCCCGGGACGCCTGGCGGGAGCACACGGCGTATCAGCGATTTGAGTATCCCCAGCCCAACGATCTCTGGCAGATGGACTTCAAGGGATACTTTGCCACGGTGCGGGAGGGCAAGTGCAACCCGTTGTGTGTTGTGGACGATCACTCGAGGTATGCGCTCGGGGTGCGGGCGTGTGGGGATCAGGAGATGGGGACGGTGCAGGCGGAGCTGACGGGGCTGTTCAGGAAGTATGGTTTGCCTTCGGGGATGCTGGCGGACAATGGATCGGCATGGTCGAAGCAGAGCAAGTTGAGCGTGTGGCTGATGCGGCTTGGGCTGCGGGTGCTGCACGGGAGGGTGGCTCATCCGCAGACGCAGGGGAAGCTGGAGCGGTTTAATCGCACGCTCAAGGCGGAGGGGATCGGGTGTTTGACCTTCGAGAGTCTGGCGGCGTGTCAGACGCGGTTTGACGTGTGGCGTGAGCAGTACAACCACAGGAGGCCGCACGAGGCGCTGGCGATGAAGACGCCGGTGAGCCGGTATCGGGCCAGTGCGCGGAGCTTCCCGGAGGTGTTGCCGGCGATCGAGTATGGGCCGGGAGACGAGGTGATGCTGGTCCACCGCAACACCGGGGAGATCAGCTACGACAACCGACGCTGGCATGTGGGGGCGGCGTACTGCGGTCTGCCGGTGGGGGTGCGTGGGACGATGGTGGATGGGGTGAAGCACGTGTACTTCTGCCAGCAAAAGGTGGCGGAGATTGATCTCAGAGAGCAGGGAAAGTAAACCAATGACGTGTGTCACCCATGTCCCCAGTCAGCGCCACCCATGTCCCCGGTCTGTACATTTCGGGGAGGGTGAGATGGAGAATTGGGGGCGGGTTTTGGGGAGAAGTTTAAGCGAAGAGCTGTCGGCACTCGTAATAGGATGTCGCCCACTTCCTCCCATTAAGTAAGCCTGACCGCCTTGCCCTACTGACGTCCTTTCCTGCCCGTACAAGTTGAATCGTCGCTCTTCTGGCACACCCCGGCGTTAAAATATAAAAATTTAACACGTTTGGCCCCTTGAATTGAGCTTCGATAACGATAAAGTGCCTTAAAGAGGTATTCATGACAACCAGTTTGAGTTTGTTTAAGACGGTCTCTGCCATTTTGGCCTGTTTGTTGGCGTTTGGTTGTGCTTCAAATACGGAGCCTGTCAAACCTTCGAATTTGACAGCGGGTATGGCGAAGAAGAACATCGCGAAGGGGCAGACGAACCAAGCAGAAGTTATGGAGGTATTTGGACCTCCAGATATGGTCACGCACAGAGATGGGCTTCAGATCTGGACTTATGACAAAGTTCGATATGACATGGAGACGTCGGGTGGGTATCTCACCGTCCTTCTCGCCGGTGCGGGCAGCTCTCGCACTCGATCGGCTTCCACTTCAACTATGCTAATCATCTATTTTGATGAACGGGATGTCGTGAAAGATTATCGCCTCAATGTTACTCGCTTTTGATAGAGGATATGGAATGATTCGTCTCACTTCTCTTGGACTTTCGGTGGTGGTTTTGGTTTCGTTGTCCGGCTGCAACAGTCAGCCGAAGTATTCTCAGGCGCAGCTAAATTCGATCGAAACCCGTGAGGTCGATGCGAAACTCGACCAAGCTTTCTCGGCAGCTTCAAGTGCACTTTTCGACGCGGGATACACCATCGCGATGTCTGATCGAAATGCGGGTCTAATTTCGGGTCGAAGAGGCAAGGATAATACCGCGGCCCGGATGTGGGTGTCGTCGTTTATCAGGGACACGGACTTCGTGATCAGTATTCAAGTGCGAGAGGACGGACCTAACCGGTCGATAGTCCGAGTCAAGACCTCGGTGAATGGTGAGGCCGTCGTCGACAAGAAATCCATCGATGCGATCTGGGTGCTGATGCAGCGTCAGGTCCTCATGAAGGAACCCAGCGCTCTTGCTCCTGCCGCGACGGGGAAATAATCGCTCAAAGATAAAAAACGTCATTTGAGGATTTCCCTTTCGGTGACCAGTTCGGGAATAGTTGAAAAGTGTAAAAGGGACATTTACAACACCATTGCGCCGTCACTCCTCAGTTATTGCTCGTCTCGCGCCGCTCAACGTCCATCCCATCACCACTACTCCGACTCCTGCCAGCAAGTAGGTCAGGTGGTAGGTGTAGAACCCGGCTGCGTACAGCGGCAGAGCCGTTAGCACCGTTCCCCCCACCAGCCGCCACGTCGCGGGGACGGGTGGCAGGATCCGCATGAGGACGTAGACGGGGAACACAAGTCCGTAGAACACCAG
>JBBRUM010000199.1:0-6820 GCA_038247815.1 Tepidisphaerales bacterium
GCGATCGACGTTGAGACATTCCCGCTTGCCCGGGTCGACACTGGCGTACTTGAGGCGACTCAGACTGCGGAGCGTGGGGTTGAAAGAGCCCGGCAGCAAAAGGGTCAAGTGGTCGTCCGTGGTGCAACACGCGGTTGGGATGTTGGGACTGCCGCCGTAACCGCTTTAAGTCTTTGCCAAACATGCGGAGGTACTTGGCCCCGACCAAACGGTCCCTCGTCCACCTCCGTGCGGCTCAAGGAACCGAACTATCTCGCCGCGGCCGAAGCATCGACCGAAGAAACCAAGCGGGAACGAAAAGCGCAAGTCGAAACATTGCTTGTGAAACCAAGTCGGACGGTACTTTGTTGTCAATCACATTTTTGCGTGGAGAGGAAGAGAAGCTGAGGGTGGCGGAGTGGATTTAGTCGAAGGGGAGGTTGGAAAATTGTGAAGGAGGTAGAAGAGGTCGTTCATGTGGTCGAGGTGGAAGGGGATGGGGAGGGGTGGGGATCGGAAAGCAGGCCCTGCCCCTGAGAAGGCGACGCGGGCTACGACCTGGCAAAGAACGGGGAACATGAACCCCAAGGATTGCGAGTACGTGGTGAAGCGTGAGAAGCGGGTGCAGTGGTCGGCAAACTGTTCAGGGGCGGTGGGGAACGCGGGGAGCTGGTAGCCGAGGGTGGGCATCGGGGGGACCACGTGGCCCGGGTGTCGGGGCGGGTGGGGAAGGATGAGGGATGGATCTGAATGCCGGGGGGGCGTGAATGTGTGCTGAGAGACGATGGGGGTTAGTTTGATGTCGGAGGGTGGATGGAGTGGGGGGTGGCGAGGGGTGGTGCGTCAGGGTGGGCCGCGGTTTCGAGGTGGCGGAGGACCGTTTGGGCGTTTTCTTCGGGGGGGAGGTGGCCGGGGAGGGTGTGGAGTTGGGGCCAGCGGCGGAACCATTTGGTTTGAGCGCGGGCGAGCTGGCGGGTTTGGATCTTGATGTGTTCGAGGGCGGTGTCGAGAGATTGGTGGCCGGAGAGGTGGGAGAGCAGTTCGAGGTAGCCGGTGGCGGCGAGGGCGGTTTTAGAGAGTGGGGGGTTGGGAGGGGTGGTGAGAGATTGGAGGTGTCGGGCTTCGTCGAGCCAGCCGGCGGCGAGCATTTGCCTGGCTCGGGCGTTGATGCGTTTGTTCAGGTCGTCTTTGGGCCAGTCGGGGGTGAACCAGAGGGCGGGATGGCGGGTGGCGAGGGGGTTGTTGTTCCACTCGGTTTGGTGCTCTGAGATGGGTTTGCCGGTGAGGATTTGGACTTCGAGGGCGCGGATGGTGCGTCGAGTGTCGTTGGGGTGGAGGCGTTGGGCGGTGGGTGGATCGACGGAAGAAAGGCGGGCGTGGAGCTCGGGTGGGGGGAGGGCGGAGAGGGAGGCGCGGAGGTCGGGGTTGGCTGGGGGGCCTTGGAAGAGGCCTTTGAAAAGGGACATGAAGTAGAGGGGAGTTCCGCCGACGGCGATGAGGGGGACGTTGCGAGCGCGGCAGGAGGCGATGACGCCGTCGGCCAGGTCGACGAAGCGGGCGACGGTGTACTCTTCGGTGGGGGGAACGAGGTCGAGGGCGTGGTGCGGGACTTCGGCGCGGTCGGAGGGGGAGGGCTTGGCGGTGCCGATGGACATGTGCTGGTAAAGGGTCATCGAGTCGACACAGAGGATCTCGGCGCGGAGATGGCGCGCGAGGGAGAGGGCGAGGGCGGATTTGCCGGAAGCGGTGGGGCCGGGGAGGGCGATGAGGGGAAACATGAGGGAGGGAAGATTTGAAATCCGAAAAAACGGGGAGAGGGGAAAGGGGAAAAGCGAAAGGGGACGGAAGAGGGTAGGAGGAGCGGGAGGCTCGGGGGGTAGAGGGGCGAAGCTCAAAATCCGAAATCTAAGAAGAGAGAAGTTCAAAGGTCAGACTGGGGTGGCGGGAGGTGCGGGCGAGGTCTCGGGTGTGGTGACGGGCGGGGTGCGGGTTTGGAGTTTCTGCTTTGGGCTTTGGGCTTCTTCGGATTTCGGGGTTTGTGGTTGGGGCGTTGTTGTTTCGGGGCGCCTTCTGATTTTCGGGTTTTGCTCTTCGTGCTTGTTTGGGATTTCGGATTGGCATTCCATCGGGCGTCACGTTGGCAGGTGAGGGATGACATTGGCGTCTGCCTGCCGGGGGTGCCACGATGGCAGGTTTTGCAAGTGTTTTACCAGCATGGGTTTAGGGATTGCGTGGCGGTTCGAGGGGAGTGGCACGCGGGGTGCTTTGTGGGGGTTGTTCCCCTGGGGTTGCCCGTGTGGGCGACAGACTGGCGGGAAGGAGAAACGTGTCGTGATGATGGAGGATACGACTATGTCATTGCCGATTCGGATCGTGCGTCATTCTGATGTTTTGGAAGCCGCGCAGCGGGAGTTTGACCAGGTGTTTGGGCGGCTGATTGGCGGGGGTCAGGCGACGGGGGCGGCGCCCTATGCGGTGGATGTGAAGGAGAGTGGGGAGACGCTGGTGGTGGAAGCCGAACTTCCGGGGTTCACGAAGGATCAGGTGAACATCACTTTGGAGAACAGTGTGCTGACGCTGGCTGCGGAGAGGGCGGCGCCGGTGCAGACGAACGCGCAGGGCGAGTACTTGCTGAAGGAGCGAAGGCACGCGCGGTTTCAGCGGAGCTTTTCGTTGCCGCCGACGGTGGACGAGGCGAGTGTGAATGCCCGGCTGGAGAATGGGGTGCTGACGGTGACCTTGAACAAGCGACTGGAAGCCAAGCCGCGCAAGATCAGCGTCGCGTAGTTGGATATGGATGAATTTTCGTTTCGGAGCCGAAGGGCCCGTCCTGCGTGGGACGGGCCTTTCGTAATTTGCGGTTTGAGCGTGACGACGGCGATGGGAGGGGTGGAGGCACTTGCGATGTCGGGGGGTTTCCCCCATAAGGATGTCATGTCGATCGAGATGCCGACAGCAGGGGCGCTGATGGCTGTGCCGTGTTTGATCGCGATGAACGCGTTCTTCGTGGCGGCGGAGTATGCGCTGGTCGCTTCCAGGCCGGTGACGATTGAACAGTTGGGGAAGATGGGTCGGCGGCGGACGGCGGATGCGTTGCTCCTGCTCAAGAGTCAGCCGGCGGCGGCGATCGGGGCAATTCAAGTCTGCATCACGGTGACAAATCTGCTGCTGGGACGGTACGGCGAACCGGCGATGACGAAGTTGCTGAGTACCCTCCTGGGACCGGCGGCGGGGTTGCTGTCGGAGCGGGTATTTATGGGAATCTCGCAGATCTTGTCGTTTTTGGTTGTGACGCTGCTGACGGTGGTGTTCAGCGAGTTGTTGCCGAAGGCGTTGACGTTGCGATTCGTGCCACCCGTGGCGACGCTGACGGCCGTGCCGATGCTTGGGATATTGGCGGTGGTTCGACCGCTTGTGTGGGTGATGAACAAGACGGCGAATCTGCTGACGATGCCGCTGGGGTTGGGGAAGGTCGAAGACATGGAGGGGGCTCCGGTGCACAGTGCGGATGAGATTCGGGTGATGGCTCGGCAGGCGGCGGAAGAAGGAGCACTGACGGTGCAGGAGCGGTCGCTGATTCTCAACACGCTTTCGCTGGGGAGGCGGCGGGCGAAGCAGATCATGGTGCCGCGGGTTCGGGTGGCCTATGTCGACCTGCGGCGGAGCATGGAGGAGAACCGAGCGGTGATGAACGAGCACCTGTATAGCCGGTTGCCGCTGTGCGACGGGGGAATGGACAACATCATCGGCGTCGTGCCGACGAAGGAGTTTTTGAGCGCGTTCAACGCGGAGGGGGATTCGAGCGTGCTGGGGCTGATCGCCAGGCCGGCTGTGTTTGCGCCGGAGAGCATTTCGCTGGACCAGCTGCTGATTTTGTTCGACCAGAAGAAGACGCAGCTTGCGTTTATCGTGGACGAGCACGGGGGCGTGGAGGGGATTGTGACGCTGCGGGACGTGGTGGACGAGCTGGTGGGCGAGCCGATCGAGAAGGAGATCAGCGAGGAGGTGAGCGGGCGGCTGGTGATGGGGGGGGATGTTCCGTTGCACGAGGTGCGGGAGAAATTGGGGAAGGGAGAGTGGGCGGCGGAGGAGACGGTGGTGACGGTGGGCGGGCTGGTGGCAAGCCGGCTGGGGAGGATTCCGCGCGTGGGGGAGGAAGTGCAGGTGGACGGGGTGAGCGTGAAGGTGCTGGAAGCGGACGGGCGGGCGGTGCGGAAAGTGAGTTTGACGCCGGAGTTTATGGTGGGAGGGGCGGGGGGCGAGGAATGAACTCCGAAGCTCGAAATGGGGAGAGCCATAAAAGGGGACGGGTAGGCGGGGATCTGAGGCTCGGGAGGGTGCACTGAAGGGGGGGTGTCGGAGGCTTTCTATGGATTTCTGGGGGCTTCGAGTTTCTTCGGATTTCGGGCTTTCATGCTTAACACTTCGTTTGGAGGAGATTCTTTTGGACTTCGGCGGGGTGGGGAGAGGAGAATGGGGGTATGGATGAGGGACGTACCGAACTCGATGCGGGCGGGGAGGTTGAGGCGGAAGGGCTGAAGTGTCCGCTGTGCGAGTATGACTTGCGGGGGCTGGAAGAGGCGCGGTGTCCGGAGTGTGGGGGGAGGTTTGATTGGGGGGAGCTGCGGGATGAGGGGAGGCATCGGCTGGGGTGGTTGTTTGAGCATCGGCGGGGGATCGGGGGTCTGGCGGGGACGTGGGTGAGGTTGCTTTGGCCGTGGGGGTTGTGGGGGGGATGGCTTAAGCCGGTGCATCGGCTGGTGGTGGGGCGGGTGGTGGGGTTTTGGGCGGTGGGAGTGGTGCTGGCGGTTGTGGTGGTCGGAGGCGCGGTGGTGGGAACGGCGGTGTTGGATACGCAGTTTCGGAGCTTGGGGGCACGTAGGTTGGAGTCGAGGTTGGCGACGGCGGCTGAGGTGAGGACGTGGGGTGTGCCGGGGAGAAAAGGCGGGACCACGATGCCCGCGCCGACCTTCGCGGATGTTAACGCAGCCAATTGGGGGGTGCCGAGGTCTGTGTACCTGGACAGCCGATATCCACTATGGAACACGCCGGTTACGCCCCGATCCTCGTCGTTCAACTTTCTGGTTCGGATGGAGCTGTCGCGGCGGATGCATCAGACGGCGATGGCGGCAGTGGCCGTGGCGGCCATGCCGCTGGCGGGGCTGGTGGTGCTGGGGGTGATGTGGCAGAGCTTTTCGCGGGCGAAGGTGAAGGTGGGGCATGGGGTGCGGGTGGCGCTTTACAGCGGGGATGCGGGGCTGTTTGCGGTGGGGTTTGCGGTGATGTGCGCGGTGCAGGTGCTGGACTCGCTGGGGTATGTGCTCGTGCCGCTGATGATCGGCAGGACGGGGTTTCTACAGGTAATGACGGTGGTCGTGATGGCCGCTTGGCTAACGCGGTTCGAAGCCGGCGTGAGGCAGTACCTCGGCGTGCCGAGGGCGTGGGTCGTGGCACTGGCGACGGGGGCGGTGGGTGTGCTGCTGATGGCAGTGGGGATGAGTTGGGTGTTCAACGGCAGTTGAGGGGGGGAGGTGAGAGTTTGAAGGTCGAAGTTTGAAATCCGAAATCCGAAGAGGCTCGAAGCACAAAGTGCAAAGCTCGAAGGGGAGGCGGCTTGGCGTGTGGGAGCGGGTGAAAGGTGGATGGGGGGCGTTGGCGGTTTGCTTTGGGCTTTGGGGCTGCTTCGGACTTGAGACCTTCGGGATTCTTCGAACTTCGGGTTTGGTGCTTCGAGCTTCCCGCGCGTGGGGTGGGGGTTGATGCGGGGTGTGTGGGAGGGGAGGAGGGGGGTGTGTAATCCTCTTTGCCGACGAATGTGGGGGTGGTGACGTATCCGGCTGGGGCGACGTTCGGCCCGCGGCGTAAGCGGGATTGTGAGCTGGTGTGGGTGAGCGAGGGGGAGGTGATTTACGAGCGGGAGGGGGTGGGGTTTGCCTGTCCGGGGGAGAGCCTGGTGATGTGCGTGCCGGGGCACGAGGACTTTTTCAGGTTAGACACCCGCAAGCTGGCGCGGCATGCGTTTTTCCACTTCGATGTCTCGGTGGAGCTTCCGCGGTTGTCAGGGGTGCGCGAGGGGAACGGGTGGCCGGTGGTGAGGGCGTGCGGAGAGGGGATGTGATTCGGCCAATGTTCCGGCATTTGCTGAAGTGGTTTGAGAACGGGCGGCGGGTGAACGCGGGGGAGGTTGAACTGATCTTGGCTACGGTGAAGGCGATGGTGTGTGCGTTTGTGCTGGGGCGGGAGGGAACGCTGTGGATGGGGCGGGTGGTGGGCGAGGCGTGGCCGGCGGCGGTTAGGCGGGTTGTGGAGCTTGTGCGGCGACGCCGGGAGACGGATGCGCGGCGGCCGATTGGGCTGGGGGAGATGGCGAAGGCCGGAGGGGTATAGGCCGAGCACCTCTGCCGATTGTTTCGCAAGCACCCTGGGCGAAGCCCCGCCGAGACGGTCCGACTGGCCCGCCTGGACCTCGCCGCCGGCTTGCTCGGGCGGAGCAACTAGACGGTGGGCGAGGTGGCGGGGCTGTGAGGGTTCGCCAGTCAGTTTCACTTCTAACGGGCGTTCAAAGCGGCGTACGGCGATAGCCCGCCAGACCTCCGCGAGCGTGTCCGCCGGGGTGAGACGCCACCAGTTTCCCGGCTGTTGCGGGGGTGATGAGGGGGATTCGCCACGGAGGATCGGATGAACGCTCAGAAGTGCATTGCAAGCACGGAGAACACAGATGAACACTGAAAAGAGAGAAGCGAAGATTGAGTCATCTATTGTTATTATAGTAAATACGAGGTGTCTTGTGTCCCGATCGCGTACCTTGTGTTGATCTGTGTTCCCCGTGGTTGAATCATCC
>JBBRUM010000200.1:0-6817 GCA_038247815.1 Tepidisphaerales bacterium
CAAGAGAAGTGGCCCGGCTGCCATTACCACCGCTCCAACTCCAACGACGTCGCCCGCACCGAGCACCTCACCTTCATCTGCACGCCCAGTCAGGACATGGCCGGCCCGACCAACAATCACATGAACGACCGCGAGGCTTACAAGAAGCTCCGCGTCCTCTTCGACGGCTGCATGACCGGGCGGACGATGTACGTCATTCCCTTCGTCATGGGCCCGATCGGCTCGCCGCTGGCCAAGGTCGGCGTCGAGATCACCGACTCTCTCTACGTCGCGCTGAACATGGGCCTGATGACGCGCATGGGCGACGTCGCCTGGACGCAGCTCGGCGACGGCGATGAGTTCACCCGCTGCCTGCACTCCGTCGGCGACGTCAACCCCGACCGCCGCTTCATCTGCCACTTCCCGCTGGACAACACGATCTGGTCCTTCGGCTCGGGATACGGTGGCAACGCGCTGCTCGGCAAAAAATGCCTCGCCCTGCGGATCGCCAGTTACCTCGGTCGCCAGCAGGACTGGATGGCCGAGCACATGCTGCTCATGGGGGTCACCGCCCCCGGCGGCGAAAAAACCTACGTCGCAGCCGCGTTCCCCTCCGCCTGCGGCAAGACCAACTTCGCAATGCTCGTGCCCCCCGAGAAGTACTACAAACAAGGCTGGCGCGTCACCACGCTCGGCGACGACATCGTCTGGATGTGGGTCGACAAAGACTCCGGCCGCCTGCGCGCAATCAACCCCGAACGCGGCTACTTCGGCGTCGTCCCGGGCACCAACTCCAAGTCCAACCCCAACGCCCTCAAAGCCTGCGCCACCAACACGATCTTCACCAACGTCGCCCTCGTCCCCCTCGATGACGGTACCTTCGACGTGTGGTGGGAAGACTCCGACTGGCCCGCACCCGCCAACGCCATCGACTGGCAAGGCAACCCGTGGACGCCCGCCAGCGGAACCAAAGCCGCCCACCCCAACTCCCGTTTCACCGCCCCCATGGAGAACAACCCCGTCCTCGACCCCGCCGCGCAGGACCCCGAGGGCGTGCCCGTCAACGCCATCATCTTCGGCGGCCGCCGCAGCAAAACCATGCCCCTGGTGTTCCAGGCGTTCAACTGGCTGCACGGCGTTTACCTCGGCGCCACCATCGGCTCGGAGACCACCGCCGCCGCCACCGGTCAGGTCGGCGTCGTCCGGCGCGACCCGATGGCCATGCTCCCGTTCATTGGGTACAACATCCGCGACTACCTCGTGCACTGGTTCAAAATGCGCAAGCTCATGAAGGACTGCCCGCGGATCTTCATGGTCAACTGGTTCCGCAAGAACGCCGAGGGCAAGTTCGCCTGGCCGGGCTTCGGTGAAAACATGCGCGTGCTCAAGTGGATCGTCGACCGCAGTCACGGCCGGGCGTACGCACGCGAAACGCCCCTCGGCTGGATGCCCCGATCCGAGGACATCGACCTCGAAGGCCTCAACCTGACCGTCGAAGACATCAAAGCCCTCGAAAGCGTCGACACCGAAGACTTCAAGAACGAAATCCTCTCCCAAGAGGAACTGTTCCTTAAACTCGCCGGTGACCTCCCGAAAGAAATGGTCTTCCAGCGCGAGCTGCTGATCAGTCGACTGTAGCTCCCTGAATCCTCCCACCCGACGGAACGCCGAAGCCCGTTCCGTCGGCTGTTTGTCGAATCTTGCATGCGCCCGTTCCGCTGCCTGCAAGGGTGTAAGCGCTGTTTGTTCCGGTGGGAGAAAGACTTACCATCAGATCACCGTTTCAGGGCAATAATCCAATCCCAGCGGCGTTGGAAGGGACGAAGCAACGACCCGACACCATGGCAGATACACTGGAAAGCCGTGTTGGGGCAGTCGGAAACGCGGAAGATGCCGCGCGTTTGCGACTGGTTGCGGCGTCCGGCGCGGAACCGGGCGTGAGCGGTCCCAGCGGAGGGGGGGTCCCACGGGAGGTCACCGACGAGGAACTGGTCCAAAGGATGCGCCACGGCGAATCGGCTGCCGGAGAAACCCTGTGCAGGCGGTATCACCAATCGCTTTTCCGCTACCTCCAGCGGGTCACCCGGTCGGACGGATTGGCCGAGGAGCTCTTCCAGCAAACTTGGCTGAGTGTCTTGGAACACCTCAACCGCTTCGACCCAGCCGGTTCGGCCGGCGGGTTCAAGGCCTGGCTGTTCCGAATCGCCACCAATAAAGCCAACGACCACTGGCGGTCCCGCGGGAGACAAAAAAACGCTTACGACGGACTCAGACGAATCACGGACGACACGGTCCCCGACGCCTCGGCCCCGTTGGAGGGCACCGAGCAGGTCGAAAAGCTCAAACGAGCCATCGAAACCCTGCCCGAAGCCCAGCGTCAGGTGCTTATGCTCCGGTACTACTCGGGAATGAAATTCGTGGACATCGCGGCGATGCTCGGTTGTCCCCTGAATACGGCGCTGGGTCGGATGCACAAGGCGGTGTTGAAGTTGAAGAGCGTGATGGAGGGTTGAAAGAAGGAACCAACGATGTCGGACCTATTGCACCAACTTGAGAACAACGAGGCGATCCTGCTGATGTACATCGCGGGCGAGCTTCCGGACGTCGAACGCCGCGAGGTCGAGCAAATGCTCGCAACCGACGCGACGCTCCGGAGTATGTACTCCGAGCTGAAGTCCGCGTGGGACGCGTCGCTCGAGGGGATCGAACGGGTGGACGCCTCCGAGGCGATGGTGCTCTCGCGAGAAGCCGCCGCGCGGCAGGTCGGGCGAATGGTTCGGCAGTGGCACGCGGGGCGGATGGTTGCGTTGAAACCGGCCGAGGTGGCGCGGAAGCGCGGCGGGGTGCGGATGTATATCGGAATGCTGTCGGCGTCGGCGGCGGTCGTTTTGGTCGGGTTCCTTGTGTGGTGGGGCGTGATGGCGGACCCCGTCCGGGTCACCATGGGTGGCAACGAGATGGCTGCCCGCGAGTCGTCCGCCCGCCCCATCTCCGGTCGCGACACTGAAAGCGTCCGCGACACGCTCGACGCCATTGGGTTGGCGGCGATCGTCCCAGTCGACCCGATGGGATTCTCAGCCGACGGCTTGGACGACGTCGAGAGACAAGCCAGTCACCTCGCCGACCTCGGAAAAGGTTTGGCTTCTACCACCGACAATTAACACAACCGTTCGACGGACGCCGCGACGGGAGAAAGGTACATGGAGCTTCGGATGAACAACAGCGGGAACAACGCGACCGGCGGCGGACAGAACTGGCGGCGCAGCGGCGTCTGCCTGGCGGTCATCGGCGTGGTGGCGGGGGCGATGGTCGTGGCCCGCGCCCAATCCACCGGCGGACCACCGGCCGACGGTCCACCGGCCGACGGCCCGCCCAACGGCGGCACGCCCGCGGAACATCGCCCAGGCGAAGGCCGACCCGGTCGCGATGGCATGCCCTTCGTTCAGGGACGCCTCAACGCGCTGCGAGAGGAGCGACAAGTCGGCGGTCCGGACGGCAGGCCCGGGGCCGAACGCATGACCGAGGAGGAGCAGGCCCGGTTCCGCGTGTTCCTCAACTCGTACATGCCCAATGTTCTGGCAGCCACACAGGAGGTCCGCAACCCTCGGCAGCGCCTCTGGCTGACCGGAGTCGCGGCGTTCAATTACCGGCGATACGAGCGCGGACGCCGGGATTTTCCGCAGATGGAGGAGGCATTCCGGAAGGACATCAAGGACTCCGACGACATGGTGCGCCTCGCCCGGGATTACCCCGGACTGCCCGCGTCGCGTCAGCAGGAGATCCGCGCCGAGATCCGCGGGAAGATGAAATCGGTGGCGACGAGCATGCTCACCGAGCGCCGCAATCGCATCGAGCGCCTGCGCGAGCAGCTCGAGCGCGAGGAACGGGCGCTGATTCGCGACGAGGAGCGGATGGACCAGGGGATGGACGGCCGACTGGAGGAGATCCTGCGGCTCGGAGCGCGGATCAACGACGCAGGCAGGGGTGAACCCAAGGGCGACGGCAAGGCCGAGCAGGGCGGCGAAGTGCCTGTTAAACAGCCCACTCCCAGCACGCTTCCCGTCACGCCGGGCTGACACCGGTGTGACGCCGGGGTGAGTTCGGTGTGACTCCGGGTTTACGCCGGTGTGACGCCGGGGTGGCTGAGGGGTGGCTCAGGGATGACGCCGGGGTGATTCCGGTGTGACTCTGGCGGGGGACATGGAGGGGGAAACAAACAGTGCGACCGAGGCCTTCCCTCCGAAAGGCCCCGGTCGTTTTGTTTCGGGTGGCGGTCTCGCCTAATAGACGACGGCCATCGCGTCTTCGATGGATTCGATCACCTGGCGCACGTGAAAGGGCTTGCGGAGGAACCCGTCGAAGCCGCCGGAGGCGGTGACGACGCCCTTGCCCTCTTCCTCGGTCATCTTGCCGCTCATGGCGATGACCTTGGTGAGCTGGAGGTCGGGGTTGGATTTGACGTGTTTGGCGAGTTCGCGGCCGTCGATGTCGCGGAGGTGCATGTCCAGGAGGATCACGTGGGGGCGAAACTTCTCGGCTGTCACGCCGGCGGAGAACCCGGTGCGGGCGACCTCGACCTCGTAGCGGGCGTCGTCTTCGAGGATCTTTTCCAGTACCTCGACGATGTCCTGCTCCTCGTCGACGATCATGACGCGGGTGCAGCCGGTGCGGAGGCCGTTGAGGGGCATTCCGTGCTGCTTCATAAACCGAATCAGCTGATTCAGGGGTATGCGGCGGTCTTTTGATCCCGGGATGCGGTATCCATTGAGGGCTCCGGAGTCGAACCACTTGCTCACGGTGCGGGGGGCGACGTTGCAGATTTTGGCGACTTCCCCGGTGGTCAGTACGTCTTTGAGCTTGGTGGTGGGCATGGTGGTCTCCGGGCGGCAGGGCAGGGGACGTCGGTCGAGCGTACCGCTTGCCCCCTTCCCCGCCGTGACAATTGGCGGGGACCGAGAGTGGCACGACCGGAGAGCTTCACTCCATCGACAGACGAGTCGGTGGAGCGTTGGTCTCTTTGAGTAGTTTCGGCCCCGGGGGAGGGTGCCTTAACCGCCATGAGTGATCCGGGCGTTACCAACGTTGCATTCGGAGGGCGGAATTTTGGGTTGGCGGGCGTTGGAACGGGGGAAGGGGGTCCTGTAACTTGGGATACGCGGGGGGAATCTCGCTGGTTTTTGACGGGTTTGGTGAGAAATGCATGTTTTATTTGTCCACCCCAATTTTCCGGCACAATTCGGGCACCTCGCGCTGCACCTCGTAGAAAAATTGGGATGGCAGGCAACGTTCGTATCGCAGACACCGGGGGAACATGCCGGGGGAATCCGGAAACTGCAATACACCACGAACGGGGGGGCTACCGCGCAGAACCACTTCTGCTCCAGGACATTTGAAAACGCGGTGTGGAATACGGACGGTGTGTTTCAGGCGTGCAAGGCTGCGGGCGGGTCTCTCAAGCCGGACCTGATTGTGGGGCACTCGGGTTTCGGATCGACCTTGTTCCTGCCCGAGCTGTATCCCGGCGTGCCGGTGGTGAACCTGTTCGAGTATTTCTACCGCCCGCACCATCCCGAGTCGGACATGGACTTCCGGAAGGATTTGGGGTGGGAGGTGCCGGAGGTGAACTACCTGCGGTCGCGGTGCAGGAACGCGATGATCATGCTCGATCTCGAAGCCGCGTCGGCCGGGTACACGCCGACGGAGTTTCAGAGGTCGTGTTTTCCGAAGACTTACCAGCCGAAGTTGCGGGTGCTCTTCGACGGGGTGGACCGGGCGGTGTACCACTCTTCTGGGGATGAGCTCAGGGGGGAAGGTGTGAGGCGGGTGGCGGGGAGGGAAGTGCCGGCTGGGACGCGGATTGTCACCTACGTTTCGCGGGGTTTTGAGTCGATGCGGGGGTTTGACATTTTTGTGCGCGCGGCGCGGCTGATTTTGGAGAAGCATCCGGAGACGGTGATTTTCGTTGTGGGTACGGACAGGCATGCTTACGGGGGGGACGAGTTGCATGTTGCTCCGCAGAAGACGTTTAAGGAATGGACGCTGGCGCGGTGGCCGGTGGACGGGCGGGTGGTGTTTACGGGGAGGTTGGGGCGGGAGGAGTTGGGGCGGCTGCTGGCGGCGTCGGACTTGCACATTTACCTGACGGTTCCGTTTGTGCTGAGTTGGAGCATGATGGACGCGATGAGCTGCGGTGCGGTGGTGTTGGGGTCGGACACGGCGCCGGTGAGGGAGATGATTCGGGACGGGGAGAACGGGTTGCTGGCCGACTTTTTTTCGCCCGAGGAGATTGCGGAGAAGGCGGTTGCGGTGCTGAGGGATCCAAGGAAGTACCGGGGGTTGGGGCGGGCGGCGGAGGAGATGATCGCGGGGAGGTATTCGCTGGAGGCGGTGGTGCCGGAGATGGTGGGGATGTTTGAGGGCGTGGTGAAGGGGGCGGGGGGATAGGGGGTGGTCTGATTCGGGGCTAGGGAGTTTGCTTGGGGAATGGTCGGGGAACTTCGGAAGATTGGGGCAGGGGCACGGGGAACGGGAGGGCGGAGATGGGGGAAAGGTGTGCATCCGTAAGGAGGGGGCGTGATGCGCGTGGGGTGTGGTAGAGCGCAGCGCGCGTGCGTTTGGGGCGTGTTGGAGCGGTTTATTTTTTGATTTTGCTGTAAGTGGCGGTGCGCACCGCGAGTGGTTGTGCGCAGCGCGATGGCGTTGAGGAGAAATTGAGGGCTTGGAGTTCAGGATTGCGATTGTTAAGGATCGCGGGTAATTGTTAGGATCTTTTCTGTGCGATTTTTTTTATATCGTGCTATACGAGAATCTTAAGCGGCCGGTCGCGTGAAAGAGTGTG
>JBBRUM010000201.1:0-6804 GCA_038247815.1 Tepidisphaerales bacterium
ACTCCGCAGATCGGCCTGACCGGCCCAAACTTACGCCATCTACTCGTCTTGCAATGCCGCGCTGTGCAACAAAGCCCACACAATCTCTCAGTCCGATAAAAGGGGGCTTCTTTTTATTTTTTCGGTTTTTGCCCGTGACAGAGTGGTGTCACTTACATATGTTTTCGGCCCAGTCGAACCCGAGTATCGGGTCGAACCGGTGTCGCCAAGTTTTCGGGTTGGTGGGCGTCGGGAAGGGTCGGGTCGAGGGGCTTCCTCGGCTCGACAGACATCTCGGAAACAGGAAACCTCATGGCGATTGACCCCACAAAAAGAGCTTTCAGTCTGATCGACGAATTCAAGAACTTTGCCTTTAAGGGAAACATCGTCGACCTCACCGTCGGCTTCATCATCGGGGCGGGATTCACTGCGGTCGTTAAATCCGCGGTGGACAACGTGGTCATGCCCCTGATCAGTTTGGTCATGCCCAGCAAAGCCGGGTTTGATGGCATGTTCGTGAACCTCGGCGGCAAGGTGCTGGACGGCAAGTCCGGTCTGATTCCGGCGGATTTCGACGGCGGCGCCAACTTGCTGTACGGCAAGTTCATCGGCGACATGCTCGTCTTCGTCGTCACGGCGTTCGTGGTGTTCATCATCATCGTTAAGTTCCTGGGCTGGGTGATGAACTCGCGGAAGAAAGCCGAAGCCGCCGCGCCCCCCCCGCCGCCGCCGCCGCCGACCAAGGAGGAGTTGCTCCTCGCCGAAATCCGCGACATCCTCAAAACCAGGTAGCTTCGTGTTCGACCGGTAAAGTCTCTCTCACACACGTCCGCCCCCTCATGGAGTCCATTGATGCGCAAGTTCGCTCGTGTCGCCGCGCTCATCGCGGCGACCTTCTCGGTCCCGGCGTTCGCCGGCGAAGTCGTGTTCAAAAACGGCGACCGTCTCACTGGCGAGGTCACAGCCCTCGGTGACGGAAAGTTGAAAATCAAGTCCGCCGTCGCCGGCGAGATCACCGTCAACATCTCCGACGTCTCCAGCTTCTCCACCGACGCCCCAATCGAGATTAAGCTTAAGGACGGCTCGGTTGTCAATCAGCAGGTGCAAAAGTCCGAAACACCCGGCACGGTGCAAACCGCCGCCAGCCCCTCCGGCGTCGCCGCCAGCACGCTCTCGCTGGATCAAGTCGCCACCATCAACGAGCCCAAGCTCGTCACCAAGTGGACCGGCAATATCCGCGCCGGCGCATTGGTCACCCGAGGCAACTCCGACACAGACGCCTTCAACCTCGCAGGCGACCTCCAGCGGAGATCCATCGACGACCGCTTCACCCTCACGGGCCAATACCTCTACGGCCGCGAGAGGAGCAACTCCACCGGCGAGAAATCCACCTCGACCGATAACTGGCTCATCCAAGCCAAGTACGACTACTTCGTCACGAAGAAGCTCTACGTTTACGGCGTTGCCCGGTTCGAACGTGACAACATCGCCGACCTTCAGCTCCGCGCCCAGCCCGGAGCAGGTCTCGGTTACCAGTGGTTGGAAGGCTCCAAAACCAACTTCCGCACTGAAGCAGGCCTGGGCTACACCTACGAGCAATACCGCGACCAAGACTCCGAAACCTACATCAACGCCCGCCTCGCCTACGCCTACGACCGCCAGCTCGCCGAGAACATCAAGTTCATCCACAACTTCGAGTACCTCCCGTCACTCGAAGACGTCGGCAAGTTCAACATCAACACCGACGCGGGCATCCGCGTCCGATTCACCCAGACGTTCTTCACCGACGCCCGAGTCGAGTGGCGGTACAACTCCGAACCCGGCAACGACTCGAGTACGTCCGACCTGCGGTACGTTCTCTCCGCCGGCTGGGAGTTCTAAACCAGTACGGTCCGGTCACGCCAGTCAACCAAGCCCTCCGCGGCGCAACCGCGGCGGGCTTTTTCAATTCCGCCTACCTGCCGTACGCGTGCAGCGACGACGCCGTGAGCATCGTCAGGTGGCTGCGCCACTCTCTTTCCGCAGCCCGCCAGTCCTGCGAGTCGGGCTCGTTCCAGTTCCATGGCACGTCCCACGCCCCATCACGCCGCTGCGTCGCCACCTCGTAACCGTGCTGCACCTCCACCGACGACTCCACCAGCCCCGCCAGCACCGAGTTAGGCCGGCGTGCGACGGTCAACGGCTTGAGCACGTACCCCGCGCACTGTTCCGCCGACCGGGGCAGCACCTTGGGCAGGTCGCGCTCGAGCGCCTCGCGGCAGGTCCGTTCGACGGTCCCATCGATCCCCGGCGTCCGCAGCAGCCGCGCCACACACTGCAACTCGTGCATGTCCAGCGCCGTCTCCTTCGCCAATCTCGACAGCACCAGCCGCCGCGCCTCGTCGAACACACCACCCCCACCGCCACCTCCGCCAAACCGCACGAAATACGACAGCACCTCCGCCCGCGGATTCAGCTCGCCCCACTCAGACGCGCTGTACCCCCTCCACCACGGCGCGCACGCCGACTCCCGCACCTCCGCCGTCACCAGCGGCCAGTTCGTCGTCTCGGGGTCCATCTGCCCCGCCAAAAACCCCATCGCCGTTCGCACCATCGGGTGCTTCGGGTCCACACGCACGCGCACCATCCGCTGCAGCGCCACCGTCGTCGCCAGCACGCTCGACGCGGGGCTGCGCACGTCCGGCTCGAGCCCGTGCCCGAACCCACCGTCAGGGTTCCGATACGCCCCGAGCAGATGCATCACCACGTCGGCCGTGCCCTGTCCGAGGTGAAACGCCAACTCCGCCGCGTCCACCGGCCGCCCGTGTCGAAACACATACGCGACCGCCCGATCCACCGCAGCCGCCATCGACACACTCTTGCCAACCACCGTCCACCGCCTTTCGAATCACCCGATCGTTCACCACCAACATAACCCCACCCCCTCCCCTATCCCAGAACCTTCGCCCGGAAGTGACAAACCGCCTCACGCGGATATCGTCCCCTCCCATGAAGAAGTACCGCATTGGTATCGTCGGCGTCTCAGGCTACGGCGGCGGCGAAGCCCTCCGCCTCTGCGTGAACCACCCCCACTTCGAGGTGGTGTATGTTTCCGGCGAGTCGTCGGCTGGGACGAAACTCGCCGAGCGATTCCCCAGCCTGCCCGAACCGGTCGCCTCGCTGGTGATCGCCAAGTGGGACCCCGCCGCCCTGCCGCCACTGGACATGCTCTTCGCGTCCCTGCCGACGGGAGAAAGCACGGACAGTCTCGCCAAGGTGCCGGCCGATGTGCGGATCGTCGACATCGGCGGCGACCACCGGTTCAAGCCCGGCTGGGTCTACGGCCTAGCCGACGTCTGGCCGGACCGGATTCGCGGCGCAACCCGCGTCGCCAACCCCGGCTGCTACCCAGCGGCGACGTTGTCGGCCCTCGCCCCCCTTTTCGCGGGCAAGCTCGTCTCGCCGCACGATGTGATTATCGACGCAAAATCCGGCGTTTCCGGAGCCGGTCGCGGCGGCGGCGGTTCCAACTTCGGCTACTCCGAAGTCAACGAAGACGTCGCCGCGTATGGACTTCTCAAACACGCCCATGTCCCAGAGATGAACGCTGCGTTGTCGGAGCTTTGCGGTGGCAATGTGTCGGTGGTCTTCACCCCACACCTGATCCCGATGACGCGCGGGATTCTGTCAACGATCTATCTTAAGGGCAAGCTAACAACAGAGCAGTGTCTTTCGGCTGCCAGATCATTCTACAAGGACCGGCCGTCTGTAAAGGTCACCGAAAAGCCGCCGCACACGAAATGGGCGCTCGGGACGAATCAAGTCTTCATCAGTTATGCGGCGGATGCGGGTCGCGAGCTGGTTGTGGCTTTGGGGGCCATAGATAACTTAGGCAAAGGAGCCGCTGGGCAGGCGGTTCAGAACGCAAATCTCATGTTGGAACTGGAAGCAACAATCGGGCTTGAAGGCGTCGCTCTTTGGCCTTGATTGCACGCAATGAGTGAGGTTTGTTACGAATAGTGGGGCAGAAACCCGCTCATGATACCCTCATTTGAGGGGGGTTGGCGCAGAAATCAACACTTTGAGCGTCCGAGAATATAAAATTGAAATCGAGCGTTACACCTGACAGATGGGCCTTTCGCGGACATTGGCCTTGTGACATGATCTGTGGAAGTCACAGGTCCCAACCTAGCACTCAAGGAGGCAGAAATGCGTAAAACAGGTTTGTTTGCAGTATTGGCGGTCGCGGCGTCGGGTGGAATGGCGCACGGGGCGCTACTCATCTCTGGCGTGTCGACAACCGACCTCGGCGGCGGTCTGACGCAGTGGAGCTACACCGTCGCCGTTCAGCCGGACAGCAATATGCGCGTGGTGGGAACCAACCCTCCCGCAGGTGCGTTGGCGAATGACGCGTTCACGCTGTTCGACTTTGTCGGATACGTGCCGGGAAGCGCTTCGTTGACGGGCACCCTCGCGGGCAGCACGTTTACGCTTTCGGAGCAGCCGATCGGTCTGACGCCGGCGCTGGTGACCCCGACGGACAGCGTTTTGCTTCCGAACCTGTCGGTGTCGCTGACAGGTGGCGCGAACGTGGTTCCGACGACGGGCGGCGCGGCGGTCACGCTGTTTACGCTCAATTTGACGTCCACGGCGGGCGGGATTGTCCCCGGTGGCATCTCGCACTTCACGGGTCAGACGCTGAACAAGGTGACGACTTTCACGCAGAGCAACATTGGTCTGGTTCAGGCCCCGATCCCCGAGCCGGGGTCGCTGGCGTTGGTGGCGGCTGGCCTGCCGCTGCTGGCGCGTCGTCGCCGTGCCTGATTCGCGACAGAACGATAGAGAGTGAGAGAAAGTCCACGCCCCGGGAGCCCCGGCGTGGGCTTCTCTTTTTCAGGTAAGAAAGACCTCAAACGGGCTTGTTCGCAATCGTTTCAAGTGCAGCCGCCCCAGCCGGCGCGAACCGAACACGCAGCAGCTCCCACCCGATTGGCAAGAGCGAGATCATCACAATCCCCACCGTGACAAGCGCAAAGTTCCTCTGAATCCAGGCAATCTTCCCGAACTGGTACCCCGCGAGGAGGAAGATGAGCACCCACGCCGCCCCGCCGACCACGTTGTACGCGGCGAAGCGGAAATAGTTCATCTTGCCGATGCCCGCGACGAACGCTGCGAACGCTGCGAACGCCGCGAACGCGCGGATGATCGGTACGAACCGTGCGATGATGATCGTCTTGCCTCCGTGGCGGTCCTAGGCGCTCTGCGCGCGGAGGAGATGCTTCTTGTTCAGCAGCAACGACTTCTCCCGCGAGAACACCCTCGGGCCGACGTATCTGCCGAAGGAGTAGTTGACCGCATCGCCGAGGATTGCGGTGACGACGAGCAGCGGCCCGATGAGTGGGAGTTGAAACGGACTGCCCTCGGTCGCCGAGAGGGCGCCAACGGCGAGGAGAAGCGAGTCGCCCGGGAGGAAGGGCGTGACCACCAAGCCGGTCTCGGCGAAGATGATCAGGAAGAGGATGGCGTGTAGCCAGTGGCCGAGGTTGGCTATGTAGGCGTTGAGGTGCTTGTTGAGATGGAGAACAAGATCGAGGAGTTGTTGCGTTCCCCGGTGGCGGTAAGGGCTGGCGACCCGATGGAACAACCGCAACTTGTCGCAACCGCGGGACCCGGTTCTCACGCCCCGACGATTCGCTGCCACATTGCAGAGGCCAGGTCATGGGCGAAGCCGCCCGCGAGGAAGAGGAGCACCCACATGACGACGGTGCAGAGGTGGCCGAGTAGAAGCAGCAAGCCGTCGCGGGCGAGGAGGCCCAGGGCGAGCAGCAGGATGCAGAAGCTCGGGGGCGAGTTGTTGAACGGAATGGGGATCGGGAGCGCGAAAGCGACAATGGCGGCGAACAGAGAGACGCCGGCGACGTATCTAAGGGGTACGGCAACGAGAAACTGCAGGCGGGGTTTGACGAGTCGGGCGATTTTGTTCCAGGCCCGTTGGGAGACGGCGAGCATCTTTTGGGCGTTCGGCTGAGAGATGGAGCGTTTTCGGACCCAGCCGGGGAGGTAGGGTTTGGTCGCGAAGACGGCGGTGAACGCGAGAGCGAAGAAGACGACGGAGGCCACGGTGGAGACGCCGGGCACGGGAACGAGCATGAATGCGAACGCGAGGATGACCAAGAGCGACGTGCCTGCTCGGTCGTGAAGCGCGTCGAGAAGGTTTCCGAACGTGAGGGGGCCTTGGCCGGCGAGCTTGAGGAGTTCGGCGAGGTCGTCGGAGAGGGTGCGTGGGGCGGTAGTGGGGTAGGGCGGTGTTTGCTGGTCCATGGGGTTGGGCATTGTCGGACGCGGGGGATCAAAGGCAAGGGGCACTGGACGGGAAGGCGCAATGGGGGTTAACGCCGGCTGCGTAATGATCGATAGATTTGGGATGGACGAGAGGATGGCGCGTTTTGCTTGCAATGTTGGTGGTCCTATGATCGGGGCGGAACATCGGTCCCGCGGCGAAGTTGTATGCGGCGTGGGAAAGGTCCGATGAAGTTGAAAGAGACGGCGTGAGGCTTAAACGCCGGGCATCCGAAGCGAAAAACAAGCGGCGGGCGACTGTCACAAGCGTCCACCGGAACCGGAGATGGAAATGTTTGAACGTTTCACGGACAGGGCGAGAAAAGTCATGGCGCTGGCGAACCAGGAAGCCCAGCGGTTTAACCATGAATACATCGGAACCGAACACATCCTCCTTGGACTGGTGAAGGAGGGAAGCGGGGTCGGCGCGAACGTTCTGAAGAACCTGGACGTCGACCTTCGTCGCGTGCGGATCGAGGTCGAGAAGCTCGTCAAGAGCGGCCCGGA